>NZ_JBAPTY010000062.1:0-5327 GCF_049282395.1 Halobacillus sp.
TCGTGATTTAGTTAACAAGCCGGCTATGTCCTTCCCAGAACGATTTACGAATGATTACTTTTTGTATTTTCCCTGACGCCGTTTTAGGCAGTTCATCAATAAACGTAATGCTTTTCGGTGCTTTAAAATGTGCCAGCTTTTCCCGGCAGAACATAATCAGCTCTTCCTCTGATACGGTCTCGCCTTCTCTTAACACGACGACGGCTTTCGGAACTTCTCCCCATTTATCATGCGGCGTCGCCACCACTGCCGCTTCAAGTACCGATGGATGCTCATACAGAATGGCTTCCACTTCAATCGAGGATATATTCTCGCCTCCGCTGATAATCACATCTTTCTTACGGTCCACAATTTCAATCGTATGCTTCTCATCCACCACGGCCATATCCCCGGTGTAGAGCCAGCCATCCCGAATCGTGGCGTTCGTCGCTTCCTCATTTTTAAAATAGCCTTCCATAATCCCATTGGTCCGGGTAATAATTTCTCCAATGGATTTCCCATCATGAGCGACTTCTTCCCCAAACTCATTCACCACTCTTACTTTACTTCCCATCATTTCGTAACCAGCCTTCGCTTTCAGCCGGTATTTTTCTTCAGCAGGAAGATCAAGATCCATCGAACGTAATTCCGACGTCGTAATCAACGGGGAGATTTCCGTCATGCCATATACCTGGATGAACTTCCAGCCTAAATCCTCCTCCACTTTTCGAACAAAGGCCGGTGGCGGGGCAGAACCGGCTATTACCACGCGTACATCCTGTTCGATTTGCGGCTGAACCGCATCATACTCTTCCATCAGCATATTGAGTACAGTCGGTGCCATATGTAAAACCGAGACACCATGCTTCTTAATTTTTTCTAACATGAGCTTTGGATCGGTTTTGCGAAGCATGACCTGGGTGGCGCCATTGGCTGTGTAATAGAAAGGAGATCCCCATCCATTCACGTGGAACATCGGAAGCACGTGCAATAATGTATCCTGATCGCTCACACGCAGGTGATGCATCGTGGACATTGCATGAAGATAGTTCGCCCGGTGACTGAGCAATACCCCTTTTGGATTACCTGTCGTCCCGCTCGTATAAAGAAGAGAAGCAATATCTGTTTCTTCCAGTTCCGCACGGTCAAACAGCTCATCAGCAAAAGACGCAAGCCAAGGTTCATAGGAGGTAGCACCTTCTTTTTCTTCTCCATGCACAATCACATGTTCGAGTTGCGGCAGCTGAGGCAGAACCGTTTCAACTAAGTGATAGAGATCTGAGTCCACAAATAACACTTTACTTTCACTATGTTCCAGAATGAATTGATAATCGGCCGGTTTTAGTCGAGTATTCAGGGGCGTCATCACTGCGCCCACTTGAAACACACCATAAAAGCCTTCCAGCATCTCCAGCGTGTTCGGAGCAAGGTACGCGACTTTGTCCCCTTTTATCACCCCGAGGTCGCCCAGCCCCCGGGACAGCTGATTCACTCGCCCGTTCAATTGCTTATACGTAAGCGTGCGATCATCATCAATAATGGCGGGCTTATCCCCATACAATTCTACGGCTCGATCAAGAAAGTCAGTCAACACCAAAGGTACCTGCATTCCATCACTTCTCCCTTATAAATATATTGAAGCGCTTACACATATTGTAATAACTATACTGTTGTATATCAATAGTTTAATAATATAACAGTTAGAAAACAGAAACATTCCCTGTTTGCTGAAAAATGAATGGTTTAAATCCAAATATCATTTTCCGCCGTTAACTCACTCTCGGCCTCTCCGGTATTCGTTACTCCCTTAGGTTCGACCAGCATAATGTGACATTCTTCTTCAGCATAAGGTTTGTGTTCCACCCCCTTTGGAACGATATACATTTCTCCATCTGACAGCTCGACTACCCCATCGCGAAATTCAATAACCATGTGACCCTTCACCACGAAAAATACTTCGTCCGTATCTTGGTGACTGTGCCAGACAAAATCCCCTTGCACTTTTACCAGTTTGAATTGATAATCGTTCATTTCACCAATAACTTTCGGGGACCACTGATCATTAAATTTTGTTAATTTTTCATTGAGATTAATAGGTAATGGTTCCATTCGAAAAACTCCTCTTTTTTAAATCATTTTGAGTCGTGGGTCTTCTTTGTGAGACCTTTTAATTGTAACTGAAGATTGGTTTAACAGTCTTGAGAATGCTGTTAGTCTGCCATATTGTAGGTAGCTGCGACGATAACTTGAAGATGTGTATGAATGCTAGTGCGTACCTTAACCTGAACGGAGGAGTGAACGTTGTTCCGACCAAAGGAGTGAACGCTAGTGCAACCAAAGGAGCGAACGTTGGACCGACCAAAGAAGTGGGCGCTTTATTTAAAAGAAAGGAAAAGAAAAGAGAAGAAAAGAAACAAAATCATGTAGAAGCGGGTCATCATCCACTACTTACGTTTATTTTGTAAATCGCTTGGCATTTTGGATAGAGTTCATGACTGGTAAGCTAAAGTAGAAACGAATCTGACACCAGAATTCTTTCCCTGGCGATTATATAATTGAAGGCTTTAAAAAGGCTTTGCAGATGAGAATCGGTGTCAAGATTGTTTCCGAAATAGATGGCGATCGACATACATAAGGGGACATTGAACAGTTATCAACTAACCACTTGATTGGAACTGAGGCATCATCATAACAAGTTCCTGCAAAATTAAAACAGCCTGACACCTATAGATAAAGGCGTCAGGCTCCAGAATCACTTCGTTTACTTAATTACCTTACTGAGAGTATTAATTCAAGTAATTATATTTTCGCTTCCCAATTCTTCTGTTCTTCCTCTTTCATCATATCTTCTGCATCCTGAGGATAAGCTGTACGGAAAGCGTGGTGATCTGCTTCAATCACTTCCACCATCTTATCGACCATTTCCTGTGGATCATATTGATCATCTAAAATTTTCTCCGTTTCGGCGATGGACTCTCTTGGCGTAAAGTTCTTATCTTCATCATACCATTTATGCTTCTCTTCAAACATACGGTCATTAAAGCCAGTTTCGTATGGTCCAGGATTGATCGTGGCTACCTGAACATTAAACTCTTCAAGTTCCGCTTTCATAGTCTTAGCCATTGCTTCGACCGCATGCTTAGAAGCAACATAAGGCCCAAGGTACGGCATACCGACCACACCTGCAATTGAGCTCAAGAATACAATTTTTCCTGCTTTCTTATCTACGAATTTCTTAGCAGCAATTTGCGCATTTTCCAGTGTGCAGAAGACATTGGTTTCAAATATATCCCTTACACGGTCTACTGGAACTTCTGCAATAGGTCCGCCTTCACCAATCGCCGCATTAGCTACAAAAATATCATAATCATATTCATTAATTAACTGCTGATCACGCTTGTTTTTAATATCAAGCTTTATTACTTCTAGTTCTACACCAGCTTCTGAAGCCGCTTCTCTCAAGCTAGTAATCTGAGAAATAATTTCAACCGCTGCGATCACATGATGTCCTTTTTTAGCTAGTCCAATTGCTGTACCTTTACCTAACCCGCTTCCTGCACCAGTAATAAAGATGGTTTTACTCATTTCTTGTTTCCTCCTCTACGGAATGCTGTCTGTTGAGAAAGTTCCCTTCTATTAGTTTGCTAAAACTTCCCAGTACGTTCCATAAAGGTGGGTTCGTTTTTAATTTCAGATACTGAGTTGCATGAGCAACCCTTAGATATTTGTTTTTTTCCAGAAAAAAAGACGCCTTCTAGTTTGGATAAATCCAAACTAGAAGGCGTACTCGTTAGGGCATAATCGCTAACTAATAAGAACTAACTAAGCGATTTTTATGAGTGGAGCATAGCGGGCTCGAACCGCTGACCTCAACACTGCCAGTGTTGCGCTCTCCCAGCTGAGCTAATGCCCCATAGATTTAAATTTGCCGATCCAGCAACTGCGTGCCGCTTAATCCGACAAATATTATTATAGCTGATACTACGAGTTCTTCGCAAGGGTTTTTTACGGAATATTTACCCATTCTTCTGGCTTCCATTTCTTTTTTCAAGGAAGACTGCTGTTCATTTTCTTAAGAAATTCAATGTAATAGACAATTGGTATGAAGATGGTCTTCCAGGTTACAATAACCTTTAAAAAGGATGATCTCACATTGGAATTCACGCTGCGCGGAAAAAATGGGGCCTATCCCTGTATTATTACGATTGACCCTGATAACGGACGATATACCATACGGAAAGAAGATACCAGTGGAGAGGTATTCAACTCACCAGAAGAATTAAAACAATGGATCCATGAAAATTGGACAGCAGAAGATTTTGAAGATCCTTTAGCCTTTCACCATATGCTCGATAAGATTCAGGAGTCCCCGTAGATTTTACTCCTCATAACAGGAGGCTATAAAATCACAGGAGTCTCAACACACCTGAACTACTTTATTTGTTCCCTTTTTTCTATTATGATGCTTATTCGTTTAAGCGAAATACGTAGATAACACTTTCATGTCTGATAAACTAAAGAAGACTATAGAAATTATAGAATATGCGGATACTCTTCTTCGCTTCTTAAATGGAGGTACATACAACATGGAGATTACGACGAAAGAAGTCAGCAACAGCTGGACAAAGTACGACCTGACGAACGATCACGGCATGAAGCTCAGTGTTTTGAACTACGGTGGGATTATTACGGAGCTGCTCGTACCGGACCACGAAGGAACACTTGAAAATGTAGTCCTTGGCTACAGAAATGTAGAAGACTATAAAGAAGATCCTAATTATTTCGGAGCAATTATCGGACGAGTGGCCGGACGGATCGAGGGAGCTTCTTTTACATTAAAAGGACAAACCTACGATCTGGACGCCAATGAAGGTCCCAACCACCTCCATGGCGGTGCGAATGGATTCCATCAAAAAATATGGGAGGTCACTCCTTTTGAAAGTAACGACGAGGTCGGTCTGACGCTCTCTTTAAATGTTTCAAAAGAAGAGGATGAATACCCTGGGAATCTGGATGTCACCGTGACTTATACGTTAACGAACGAGAACGAATTGGTAGTGGACTATCAAGCGGAAAGTGATGAAACAACCGTCCTGACATTAACCAACCACTCTTACTTTAATTTAAGCGGGGACTATAAGAGGACTTTGCATAATCATCATCTTACCTTCAACAGTCCGCGATTTGTCGAATTGGACGATAACCTGATTCCCACTGGAAAATGGCTGGACGTGACCGACACACCTTTTGATTTCCGGGAAGGAAAAGACCTGGTGGAAGGTATGGTTACCCCTCACCCTCAGAACAAAATCGCGAAAAACGGGTTTGATCATTATTTTATTCTGGAA
>NZ_JBAPTY010000063.1:0-7550 GCF_049282395.1 Halobacillus sp.
AAGCGGTGGATCGATATGTGATGTAGCTTTGCTCATGCAAAAAGCGCTGAATTTACCAGCGCTTTTTTTCAGTTAATCCAGGTATCGATTCATTTCATCAACGTTGGCGGGCTCTCTATTATAAACGGATCCCTCTTGAGACATAAAACCACTGCCTCCGCAGATTTTACACGTATATCTCCACTCTTCATCATCCATTAGCAAACCTTCTCCACCACACGCGAGACAAACTTGATCTTTCGGCATATCCATGCTCCTTTGCAAAATTAGGATTTAACCTTAATGTGTACCACTAAGATAAAAGTTATTCGGAGTAGGATTATTGCGAGGAGATAATGGGAATAGCAGAATCATTGGAGGGATACATGTGGGAAATAATTACAATAGGCTAGAAGAAGAACATGAGACTAAAGAAACAGACAATTCTTCCAATGGCAAAATTGATCGGCCCGGCCGGCAGTTTTATATTCCATCTCAAATTGTAGATGAGTTCGGGGAAAAAGGCCGGGACCATTTAAATAAACCATTTAGAGCCCAATTTTTACTTGCGATCACAGCAGGGTCGTTTATGACATTCGGGGCAATATTTTCAGTTTTGCTTGCTATCGGTGTAGAGACTCAGGGGGTATATAATCTGCTATCCGGTTTGGGGTTTGCTGCCGGTTATGCGATGGTGTTTATTTCCGGTTCCGTACTATTTACAGAAATTAACGTACTGCTTCCCTCTTATCTTTTTAATAAAGCAGGCTTAATGAAAGCAAATATCTATAAATTCTGGGCATCTACTTATATTGGGAATATCCTTGGTGCAGTTATGGTGGCAGTTCTGATACAAATGTCTGCGTCATTATCAGATCCATTCTACACTGAACTTTCGATGTATTTAGATAAGAAGATGAAGTTTATGGATCATGGAATCAAAGGTTGGTTTGAAATCTTAGTTTCAGGTATTATAGCCAACTGGCTGATTGGAATGGCAGCCTTTCTAACTACGGCAGCCCGTGATATTACAGGTAAGTTTCTGGGAACCATGCTTCCGGTTATATTATTCGTAGCCGGTAACTTCCAGCACAGTGCTGCCAATATGGGGTACTTTAGTATGGGTATATTATATTCTGATAAGTATGAATGGTATGAATACATCTTCTTCAATCTTATACCAGCAAGTATAGGTAACCTGATTGGCGGCGGAATTCTCGTTTCGCTATTGTTCTCATACGCTTACAAAGAAGACATTCAGACATCCTTAGGAAAACCAAAAACAAGAAAATAATGATATCAACACCTCAGGTCATCCATAATTTGGATGGCCTGAGGTGGATAAAAGGTGAAGGAGGTTGGGGAGTTGAGGCAAATCATTGCTATGGGCGGTGGAGGATTTTCTATGGAAGATGATAATCCTGGACTTGACCAATACATATTAAGACAGTCAGATGCAGATAAGCCTTCCATTTGCTTTATCCCTACAGCAAGTGGAGATGGAGATGAGTATATTGAAAAGTTTTACCGTTTTTTTGAGAAAGAGGATTGTAACCCAAGTCATTTGTCATTATTTAATCCTCCCCATAACCTGAGGGATTTTGTATTAGACAAAGATATTCTTTACGTCGGCGGGGGTTCGACTAAAAATATGCTGGCGCTGTGGAAAGAGTGGGGACTAGAACAAATCATCAGAGAAGCATGGGAACAAGGAACTGTTCTCGCGGGATTGAGTGCAGGAGCTATCTGCTGGTTTCAACAAGGATTGACGGACTCTTATGGCGACAAACTAAGGCCGATTGATTGTCTGGGGATTGTTGAAGGGAGCTGCTGTCCCCATTATGACGGAGAAGTCAACCGTCGTAAGGTTTATACAGAGTTTATTGCAAATGAAGAAATAAAACCGGGTTACGCTCTGGATGATGGAGCAGCACTTCATATCGTGGAAGCAGAAATACTTAAAGCAATTAGTTCCAGAAGAAGTGCGCAAGCCTACTACGTTTACCATAAAGACGGAACAATTGTAGAAGAAAAGATTCCGATTACTTATTTAACCTAAAAAAAACCACCTCAGGTCATCCAGATTATGGATGACCTGAGGTGGTTTTTTGTCTAACTTTATTCAAATAATAGGATTTCGGGATCTTTACGATAGGAGTGGACGAGCATCGCGTGAAGTTGTCCTCGATGATGGTACATATGGGCAACGATTTGAAGAAGCCATTCATACCGGGTATAAGTTACTCCCCACCATGAGACGGTTTCCGTATGAAGGTCCTCCTCCGTATAATTCTCATATTGTGTTTTAAGTTGAGAAAAATGGTCGAATAACCTTTCAAGAATCTCTTCTTTTGATTGTAATGAAGAGGATTGATAGAGGGCTTTCATTTCCTCTTCAGATGCCTTCTCAGCAATTTTTCCATCTGCTGCCGGAATGATCGAAAGGTGTTCCAATAGTTCTCCGATTGAATATTTCTCTTCAGTCGGCCGTAAAGCGAGTTCTTCCTCGGTTAATTGTCCAACTATTTCAGAAATAGAAGCAATGACTACTTCTAATTGATGAAAGGCACTTTGACAATACATATTCATATTATCCAACCTCTTTTGCAAATTTATTGTAACTTCATTTATTCTACACTATTCTAATAAAGTCCTTTAAAGGAAAAATAGTCTATATTTTTCTGTTCCATAAAAAAGAAGCTGTCTGCATTCAGCTTCTATACGACTTTAAGCACCCGTTTCATATAATAATCTGGTAACTGAGCAAAGAAAAGATCGTTGTATTCATTAATAAATCTGTTTTTCGCTTTACGCAAAAGCTGTAAATTCCTCTCCGCCAAACCTAGGTAAGCCTGTTGGAAAGGAGTTAAAGAGGGTAATGTGGAAAGGATATCAATAGCTTCCTTTCGTTGACCGCGTGAAAGTAGTAAATGAGCATTTTCGGTTGGATCATTGGAAGTAATATGTTCAGACTTCTGATGAAACGCAGCAATAAAAGGAATGGTATGATCACGGGTTACTTGAGACGCATGGGAATAACCATTAGTTTCGGCTATATTTATCGTCTTTTCGGCATAATCCATAGCTGCGTCGTAATTTTCAAAGCTATAGCATAATGCGAGGTTGTGATGCATCATTATTTGTTTTCTTGGAGCAAGTCCGGCATTTATATACTTGTAGGCAAACTTCCTTGCCAGGACTAAATGATTGGCTTTCCAATAATGTTGGAACGTGAGTTCATCGAAACGCAGCTTCATATAATAGTGAAACAGTGGCTCATTGATGGTAAATAAAGCGGTTTGAATTTCCTCAGTAAACTTATCCATTCCTGCATATTTCTTTATATCATAATGTGCATAAACAAGAAGGAAAAGATGAAGGCACTTAAGAGAAGGGTGTTCGAAACAAAGCTCTTCAATGGACTTAATATCGTTAGTACTTAAAGGCCGTTTTTTCCTATCCAGAATTATGCGATAGAGCTTTACAATGTCTTCGTGCATATAATTTTCATTTAGGTGCCATTCGAGTTCATCGAAAAAATCATTCATATATAGGAATTCCGTTAATGCTAATTGATCTTCTAACTTAGAAGGCCTGGAGCGTTGACAGAAGAACCTGGTGAACTCTGTTGCTTCTATACTGTTTCTTTCTTTCAAATAATCATAATAAACCTGATAAACCGGGGACGTATGGTGAATGTGGATGCTATTTAATTTAGCTGGTTCAATTACCTTGTGGATGTGCATGAATCCCCCGCCCTCATTTGTTTATTTACTTTATTATAGCTTTTTTTTAACCTTACTCAAAGTTTTGTGCCCGGATGATGGAAAATAGGTGCTATGCATTTTTTCCAAAAATATATAAATAAACCATTGACCCTCACGTTGCGTCATACCATAGACTTTGAATTGAGGTGATCCCCATGTATAAAGTTAAGGAGGTAGCAAGGCTAGCAGGCATTAGTGTACGTACCCTTCATCACTATCATGATATTGGTCTTTTGAGCCCTTCAGAAGTGAAGTCGAATGGCTATCGTTATTATAGTGAAAAAGAAATAACGCGACTTCAGCAAATTCTTTTTTTTAGAGAGATGGACTTTTCATTATCTAAAATCCAAGAAATTTTAGACGCTCCTGATTTTGATCAGGAAAAGGCTTTGCATCGCCATAAGAAAATCCTATTAGAGAAAAGTAGACGTCTGGAACGAATCATTTTATCCGTGGAACAGACACTCCAATCATTGAAAGGAGGAAACCAAATGACCAACCATGACCGTTTTCAACCATTTGATAAAAGTCAAATTGAACAACATGAGAAAATGTATGAGCAAGAAGTGAAAGAACGCTGGGGAGAAACTGAGGCTTATCAGGAATCTAAAAGAAGAACAAAGGCATACTCGGAAAAGGATTGGATAAACATCCAAGAAGAAGGAGCAGAGATTGACAGGCAAATTATCGGACGTATGGATCAAGGCCCAGATGATTCAGACGTGCAAAGACTTATAGATGAAAAGCGAAAGCATATATCAAAGTACTTCTATGATTGTCAGCTGGATATATTTAGAGGCCTTGCAGATATGTATGTAAGTGATCCAAGGTTCGCGAAGAATTTCGATCAATTGCAGCCTGGTTATGCAGAATTTTTAGGGAAAGCGATGGACATTTACTGCAATAGGATGGAAGATTAAACACCAAAAGGGACTAGTTAATAGTCCCTTTTGGTGTTGGTATGGACTAACGAGGCTGACAGACTAGTCCGTTATGCACTTTAATATACCCGTGTCTTAAAATATCAAAGCCGTTTTCATACATATACAATCCCATCTGCTCTACTGTCATAAGTTCACGATACGTATGATTCATCACATCCGCCATAATACGATAGTATAAGCGTGACCGAACTTGATTTCTAGGGGTCGTCATAATAGCATAACCCCCCGGCTTAAGGAATCGTCGGTGCCAGTCAGCCACCTCATGTTTATATTCATCGGGAAAGTGTTCCAGTAATCCAACAGAAAGCACGATGTCAAACTCCTTATTAAAATCAAGGTTACGAACATCTTCGACGATATATTCTATGTTTAAGTCATCTTTGTAATAGACAGCAGGGTGTCCTGTGCGTGGGTTCTCACCTAAAAAAGGATAGCCGTCCGGGAAATCTTTAAATCTAGTTGTCTTACAGAACTCGTCATAATCTACCATCACAATTTCTGCCCCGGGATACATCGCTCCAAGTTGCATGGCTTCATAACCTTCAGCGGCTCCTAAAAATAATATGCGAGGCCTGGTTAAATGAAGTCCTTCAAATAGCGCACGTTTCCCTCTGGGGTCCCAAATTCCATCTTGAACGCGATGAATGTAATTCCAAAGTTGAAGTTGGATGACTTGTCCAAGAGCTTGCTTAACTTCCGCAGGTTTAAAAGTACTGAGACTTTTTAGGAAATGATGTTTAGAATTCCCTATCTCCTTCGGGACATCTTTAATAAACCATTCATGAAAGGATTTGTTAAATAACGTCCAGGAAGTGTGGGGGTCCATGTCTCGATTGTTTTTTGCCTCCCAATCCTGTTTTTCTTTAGCGGAAGCCTCCACTTCATAAGGTTTGCCTACATCATTCCAGGACAATTGTGACCAGTCCCTGACCGTATTTAAAGTTACAAACTTATTATAGTCTTTCTCAGAGACTTGACGTAGATCGGTACGATACTGACGATGAAGATGAGTAGTCCCGATATCTTGTTCAGAATAGGGTTTTGTGTGGTTCTGTGCACATAACTTTTCTTGTAACATGAAACCCCGCCTTTTTCAGAATAGTTTTATTTATTATAAACAATAATGATAGCGCTTACAAGATTTGGTTATTCAACCCTATTGTGACAAGGTATTTCGCCAAAATAACTGGAATTATTACAACAATGTAAAAAGAGTGTAATATTTGATATATAATTGTTGTCGTCCTGTTATTGTTGTTTGCCTCCGAGATGGGTAAAGTTAGAGTTGTTATTTTAGACAGAGATAAAAAAATAATTCGACTGTTAACTAGGGAGGCATTAATTATGAAAAAAACATTATTTTCAATAGCAGCGATCTTAATGATTATGGCATCTACAACAATTACAGCTAGCGCACAGGAAACTGTGGTTGATAGAGGAGATACACTTTGGGGCATTGGTCAAGAATATGGGGTGTCTGTTGAAGACATTAAAGATATCAACGGTCTATCTTCCGACTTGATCCATCCTGGACAAACTATTCAAATCAGTGAAGAAAGCAACGATTCAAATGAATCAACTTCAAGTGACGAACTATACACAGTTAATTCTGGAGACACTCTATGGGGTATCGGTCAGGATTATTCAGTAAAAGTAGATTCATTGAAATCCTGGAACGATCTATCTTCCGATCTTATTCATCCTGGACAAGAATTAGTTGTTGAAGGAAATCAAGCTGCTTCTACAGATAATGAACCAGTAGAGGAAGAAGAAGCGAAAGAAGAAACTTCTGAATCAAATGAAACTTCTGGTGATGATGTGGCTAAAACACTAACAATGGAAGCTACTGCTTACACGGCATTCTGTGAAGGGTGCTCCGGTACTACTTACACGGGTATCGACCTAAGAGCGAACCCGGACCGTAAAGTTATCGCTGTGGATCCTGACGTTATTCCATTAGGTTCTGAAGTTTACGTTGAAGGATATGGTAAAGCTGTTGCAGGAGATATTGGCGGCGCTATTCAGAATGACCGCATTGACGTCTTCATTCCAGACCAGGGCGACGCTTTTGATTTTGGGCGTAAAGATGTAGAAGTAACCGTATACGAATAAGGATGACTTCCCAACTGGATAATTTAAAAACGATGTCCTATTCTATTAGGCATCGTTTTTTCTTTTTCATTAATCAGGAAAATATTACATGTGTATGAAGGAAATGTAATATCTGAAAACTGATTGTTGTCATCCTGTTATTGAGATAAAACGATGAGGTGTTAAGGTAGGAGATGTGATTTTAAACAGAGGCGATCATCTGTTTAGCAAATAAGGAGGCAATTACCATGAAAAAATCAATTCTTTCAATAGCAGCAACTTTTGCAATTATAGGTACAACAACCATTACCGCAAGTGCAAGTGAAGTAGTCGTAGATAAAGGAGACACCCTTTGGGGCATTGGCCAGGAAAAAGGAGTTTCCGTGGAACAGCTTAAAGACGCAAACGATTTATCATCTAACCTGATCTTCCCGGATCAGACTCTTACAATTAACGGTGAAACAGACGATCAAGCAGAAGAAAACACCGAAGAACAGTCAGAAGCTAATGAAGTCCAAGCTTCTGGGTCTGACGATTCTTCTGGTGAAGAGGTAGCCAAAACGTTGACGATGGAAGCTACCGCATATACGGCATTCTGTGAAGGGTGCTCTGGTACTACCTATACAGGCATCGACCTACGAGCGAACCCGGACCGTAAAGTTATCGCTGTGGATCCTGACGTTATTCCACTAGGTTCTGAAGTTTACGTTGAAGGATATGGTAAAGCTGTTGCAGGAGATATCGGCGGCGCTATTCAAAATGACCGCAT
>NZ_JBAPTY010000064.1:0-6061 GCF_049282395.1 Halobacillus sp.
CGAGACCCATGCCCATTCCTGCACTAAAGAGCATAGCGAACCAGGTGGGGAGAGGGAACTCGGGTTTTTCATTCTTCTTTCCTAATTTCAGGTGTCCAATTTTAGAGAAAGTTAAATAGACACAAAACAGAAAAATGACCATTACAATTAATAAATAATACCAGCCAAATCGATTAGCAATAAAGGTAGTTGTTTCGGTGGTTACCGTCTCCAAATTGCCTGGAGCTACGGAACCCCATCCTACTACCAGTGCACAGATAGCCAGTGCACTCCAAAATACAGTTGTTACGTTTTTCATATCGTCACCTCGTATGTAGGGGTATTTATAAGTGTGTAAATCGGGCCCTAATATTATATAAGTATATCTATCGCTTCCCTAACGACCTCCCAATCAAACCAATTATTAGTCGATTTGGACTGGTAGATGCAGGAAAAGTTTCGTGTTACATTTAGAAAAATAGCTTTTGCTCAATATTTTTAGGAGGTGGCTGAAGTGCTTGAAACCGTCCAACTTGTAAATATTCAAAAATCTCATTTGCAGCCCATGTACTTATGGGAGCTTGATAAAGAGATCCAGATCAATACCGGGATTGAACACCCGAGAACATATGAACTTTTTTTAAATTCTTTTGAGAAATACTTTCGTGGAGAGAAGCCTCAGTATTTTATAAAAGCTGTGGAAGTCAATGGTGAACTTCTTGGAAAAATAGAGCTGTTCTTTGATGGAGATAAGAATTACCTTGGAATTGTACTAGCTTCTCAGAGAGATCAGGGTATTGGAACCAAGGCTCTGAATCTATTTTTAACAGAAGTTAAACAGCGTAAGTACGTTGATCGGGTGCATGTGGAAGTCTATGATGATAATGAACGAAGCTTACATTTCTTTCAGAAGAATAAATTCGTCTATACAGGGGAATCTTCGGCTGAATGGTACAAAAATCGGCAGCGAAAATTGGTGACTCTTGTGCGTGATATATGATAATTAGGCTCTGCCTCATGTGCCGGATAGTATGAGACAGAGGATTTTTCATTTCGAAGGCGTCAGCTCTTGCAAGTCGACCCGTCTATTTCTTTTTTGAGATAAAGCTGCTCCCTGGTTGATTAGAGTTAAATTCCATGCATCCGTTCTAGTGATGGAAGGGGCGGTGTTTTCTTCAATCGCTGCTGCCCATTGATGCATAGGAAGGGGAAGGGCAGGAACTTTGGCGGGCTTCGTCCATTCTTCTGTGTCCAGTTTTGTGCTCTTAATTCGGATTTCTTTGTTCTCAATCATAAGCGTGCCTTCCGTTCCATATAACTCCAGCTGGAACGGACTTTTTGAAGAAACAAAACTGGTCTCAAGAACAGCCATAGCCTGATTAGAATACTCAACTACAGCTACCGACTGATCATCGACACCCCGTTCTGTTAATTGCTGAAGACGCCCGGTAACCGCGGAAGGCGTACCTAATAACCGGTTTGCTAGATAAATAGGATGGGCACCCAGGTCAATCATCGCTCCACCTCCGCATTGAGCCAAGTTGAAGAATGTTTCGGGGAGCCAGCCTGTAGGGGAGGTTTCAGTTGGGACAGCTCCATTGTGAGCCGCACGGCATCTTACCATCGTTAATTGGCCCAGCAGCCCCTGATTCACGGCTTGCTCTGCGTAGATAAAATAGTCATCGGCCAGACGAGGAAGAGAGACCATCAATTCAACACCTGCAGCATCTACTGCGGCGAAGATTTGTTCACAGTCTGCAATTGTAAATGCTAATACTTTTTCTGTGAATATGTGTTTTCCACGTTTAGCAGCCGCTAAAATCAGGTTCTTGTGCTGATTCGTAGGAGATGCGATAATCACCGCATCAATGCTTTCATCAGAAAGAAGGGTTGTAAGATCCTGAACGAAAGGAACTTCCAATTCCTCTGCCCATTCTTTCCCTCTAACGGGATCTTCATCCCAGACAGATGAGATTATAATATTAGGATTTTCCTGAGCTTGTGCCGCATAGTCGACAGCGTGCACATGCCATTTACTTAAAAGAGCTACTCGCAACATACTTTCCCCTCCTTACACTTCAGAAATATCTTAGCCCGCCTGATTTATTGCTTCAAGCGCCTGACGCAGGTCGCTGTAAGTTTCCAACTGATCAAAATTCATTCCTGCCTGAATGGCAGCCATCGCCATTTCCGTTCGAATGCCTGTCAGTACCGTGCGTGTCCCAAGGAGTTCAATAGTCCGGGTTAAATTAAACAGATCATTAATAAAGATCGTATCAAAGTCTGCAATACCGGAAAAATCAATGAAAAGGATATGAAGACTGTGTTCTTTAACTTTATGTAACGTTTGATCCATGACTACCTCGAACCTGTCTTGTGAGAATTCTCCTACCAGAGGGAGGACAGCTTGATGATGGTTGATAAGAACTACCGGAGTAGAGACGGCATTTAAATGTTTTTCCATCTGAGCATGTTCTTCTTCTTTTGTTTTATTATAATTTTCAGTAGTTGCTCGGATTGCTGCATCAAAAGCGTACACAATTTGCTCAGATACGATGAAACCTTCCTCCACTTTCCCTTCATTAACCAAGTCGGTTTTGCGCATATGTTTAAGTAAAGACAGGCGGAAAACGCTAAGGACATCGATGGTTTGTTTTAGTAAGACACCTTTTGAATAGAAATAATTTTCGGAGTCATAACCGATCTCTGCAGCTGTTGTTTCTTCATCCGTTCTAAGTAAACTTTTGGCTACACGGTCCAACAGCCGGCGAAGCATATCAAAGTGGTAATTTAAATCTCCTTCAGAATAGTCAATTTCGAGTTGATCGAGTGTGTGGGGTAATAGTTCGTTGACGAGTACAGTTTGATGTTCTTTAAAATAATCGGCCATTTTTTCATTAAGATTTGCCATATTGTTATCCTCCCATTTGTAAATAAAATAAGTCACTTAGACGGGTGTGATAAGGGGAAGTTCATCCCCCTTTTACACCAGGTACAGCAGCATATTGATTATGAAGAAACGGTTCAAAAGTTCCATTTCTAAAAGCTAAAGGTGTCTGAATCAGTCCTAGCTGGTCAGCGCTATACCTGCCGATGACTCGCTGTAAAGCATAGAGTTCATATACACCGTTGCCATCAAAATCAATGGGATAAAGTTGATTTAACCCTGAAACCCATCCATTCAATGGCTGTTTTAGCGTTCCGTTTTCATTATAGATTTCCGCTAAATATTCTGAATCACGATTACTGAGGTCAATTAAATAAGATAGCTGAAGCGTTTGATTGACAATTTCTACTCGGTATTGATCTTTGTAGGTAACTGTATATTTAAACCATTCATTAAACTTCTCGTAATCAAACAGTAGGACGGCTTGATTATTTACGAAGGAATAGAGGTAGTAATAACCGAATCCTCCGCTGCCGCCAGAGTTCATGCTTATTAAGATGTCGTCTATTCCATTACCTGTGAAATCTCCAAGGAAAATCCTGGGCTGGTAAGCCTGATTGGTTGAGAGGGGAATGTGGTAAAGCTGGTTTGAAAACCCGTCCTGAATCACTAAAGTAATGTGGGTAACATAAGGGCTGTCTTCTAACTTTTGTCCTGTCAGGTAGATGTGATCCTGGATATTGTCACCATTCACATCCCCCTGGGCATGAGCTGCGACAAAATATCGGTATCCTGACCGCCATTCACTCTGGTTATACACGTATTTATTCATCTGCTCCTCCATTTTTTGGGACACTTTACGGAATATAGAATAGTGTATGCCCAAGATAATGGAATTGCGATTCGACTGGGCAAATATACCCTCAGTTTCAGATACCCATCTTACAGGCGGCTGAATCCTTCTTGCTCCAAAAAGTTGACAGCTTCTTCGTAGGAGTTGAAGGTACCTTCAAGCTGTTCTTCTGCGTATACGTTATACCCGTCCTCTTCTCTCATAAGAACGAGAGCCTGGTCGTGCTGATTTAACCATTCTTCCATGACCGGGTTTTTCTCTGCCTGAGTCATCGACAGGGAGTCAATGGATTGACGAATAATGGCTCTTAAGTCCTCAGCTTCAAAATCTTTAATATTGGTCATGCCTTTTTGATCCGTCGGATAATCTTCTAATTCTCCCGTATATACAAAACCATTTCCATTAGGATGCAGACGGTAGACGACAATTTTTTTATCATATTTACTTTCTTCGAAATGATAATTTAAGCGTCCTAAAGATACTTCTTTTTTGTCCAATTCATCAAATTCTTCAATGATGGATACTTTTTCTTCAAATGTTAGCATGAGAGCCTCCTGAACCATGTATTAATTTGTTTAGTATAGCATATGAGGTGCCTTCAAAGCACGGCTATTGTCATATTCGGTAATCAGTGGTATAGTAGTTATGCGATGAGCTGTTTGCGTAAGACGAAGTATGAGCTTTAAAGCTAAACGACGAATGTGGTCGTCGGTACATTCGCGGCAATATATCAAAAAAGCCTTCCCATTCAAGATGGGAAGGCTTTTTTTAATGCTTTATTTTCTTTTACCAAAGCTCATATGCTCGTAGCGTCCTCGAATAATCTGGTAAACTCCATAAAGAATTAATCCTGCTGCTACTACACCCAGTATCCATTGACCAAACGGGTTCGAAGCTACTTCAGAAAGGGCGCCGTCAAGACCCTTGGCCTGATCTGGATTGGAGGTAAGAGCCGTTTGTACAAAAAAATATCCAATGAGACCCAAAACAGATCCGCGCGCGATCAGTCCTGCAGTACCTGAGTTTTTAGCAACTTTGTATTCGTGGTGATCCATTTCGCCAGTTCTGAATTTCTTTAGGAACTTCTGTGTGGCCCCGCCAATAAATTCATAAAGACCATATCCAATAATAATGACTCCAATAGCTCCTATAATCCAGGCCCCAAACGGCTGTGCCAACAGTTTGGCGGACATTGTCTGCTTGGAACCTCCACCGCTGCTGCTTCCAGCATTGGAAGCAATTTTAATTGCGTTGAGGGCAAGGGCTCCATATACGACTCCGCTCACCATATAACCGACTCTCGAAATAATTCCTTTGGCCCCTGTACCCTCATTTGTAGGGTCTTTGATGGCTTTTATAAAAACCCAGCCAATATAACATATAAGTCCAATTCCAATAATCCATAAAATGATATTGCCTGAAGGTACACCTGCTAAGGATCTCAGCATGCCGGAAGTACCTGTCGTCTTACCGCCTACACCGATAGCAGCCATAAAGGCAAGGATTCCTACAAGGGCATAAACAACACCTTTAGCCATATAGCCGAATCGTGCCAGCCGTCTGATCCACGGTTTTATTTCCTCTTTAGCATCTTTGGCTTTCTGCGCATTAGAAGATGCAGTAGAACTCATGATCGAACACCTCACTTAGTAATTTTTCTGGGGTTTCAAATAAGAGTTTCCCTATTATAGTAATATAGAAACTAAAAAGGGTGATAAAATTCTAATCTAATATTTGGCAATGAATCCTACCTGCTAATTTAAATGGATAAAAGCCGTGGGTTCTGAAAAGGAGAGGCTGTAAAAAGGTAAGTACGTCCAAACTGCCACTTTGTTTGGAGATGAAGAGACCAATACGGGAACGAAGCCATTTTTCAAAAAATAGTGGTAGAGGGTTATGATTTATCATTTGATACCCTATAATAAAAAGGTAGAGAAAAGAAGGTGTAAAAGTGTATTTAACCCTAACAGAAACAGCCGAATTTTTAGATTTACCATACGAATATGTGCTAAAGATGATCAGGGGGAATAAAATCCGAGCCGTTTATGATGGTGAACAGTACCTTGTTAATAAAAGTCAATTTAGTACTCATGTTGAACAGATGGAGAAATACAGGGAAATGATTCAAGATTATTTAAATGAACCTATTCCAGAAGACCCTGATGTAAAAGATGAGGATTAAAAAAAGCAGAGCTTCCAGAGCTCTGCTTTTTCATTATTGACGGGATGCAATGGCTTCAATTTCTACTTTTGCACCTTTAGGAAGTCGGCTGACTTCGACAGCAGCACGTGCCGGGTAAGGCTCGCTTAAATAGCTTGCATAGATGTCATTCACCGTTACG
>NZ_JBAPTY010000065.1:0-3702 GCF_049282395.1 Halobacillus sp.
GTATAGCATCCATGATTACCGTATCCAGTCACCTCACTTCGGGAATCAAGAATCTTACGATTGCTCTAGATGATAAGAGAATTAAGCCGGCGCTTGGTTACCATCCCGAGCAGCCGCTTCCTTCACAGGAGGAAATCGAGGATATTACTTCGCTCGCTCGAAGATATAGCAGACGCATCTCTGCCATTGGAGAAGTTGGACTCCCCTACTATTCCAGAAAAGAGGATCCCTCTATAGATGTGGAATCTTATGTACAATTGCTCGAACATTTTATTAAGCTTGCGGCAGAGCTGAACAAGCCTATTGTTTTACATGCTATCTATGAAGATGCTGATCTCGTCTGCGATCTGTTAAAAAAACATGGTGTCAGAAATGCCCACTTCCATTGGTTTAAAGGAAGTGCTGCTACGATCCAGACTTTAATGGAAAATAACTATTATATCTCTGTCACACCTGATTGTGTTTACAAAACTAAAATTCAGAAGTTGATCGAGTTATATCCTTTGAACCGGATTATGGTTGAAACGGATGGTCCCTGGCCTTTTGAAGGACCGTTCAAAGACAAGATGACTCATCCTGCCATGATGCACGACTCGATCGCTAAAATCAGTGAAATTAAAAGACTGCCTTTGCAGACTGTTTACCGCATCATTCATCAAAATACTGTAAGATTCTTCCGACTCTAGAGAAGCGTCCAAAAAAATAGCAGCTCCGTAGCAGCGTGTCCATCATATAGTGGACGCTTTTACGGAACTGCTTTTCACCTAAAGCTTATTCTGTTGTATTTCCTTCTGCAGGAATCGGATGATTCCGGTAGATCTCAGCCAGATGAGTGGTATTGTATCCAAGCATTTTGACTCGGCTTTTAGTAAAGTCATTTTGAATACCTTCCGCTTCCATATAGGATGGTCCTGGACCTGCTTCCCCTACCCAGTAAGCATCCACATTTGGCGGAATGGTAAATCCAAGAGCTGCAAGCCGGTAAAGAATGCTTTCGGCTACCTTCTTCGCACCGTCTTCATTCCCCGTAATAACTATTCCGGCTACTTTGTTATAGAAAATAGGTTGACCCTTTTCATTGGTCTCACTTCCACTGCCGTTTAGTCTTTCAATTAAGGTGGTGGCAATGCTGCTTTGCTGCCCCAGCCAAATAGGAGATCCAACGACTAAAATATCTGAGGCTTTTATCTTTTCTAATACTTGCGGCCACTCATCTCCACCGCCTAAATCCGCGCTGATACCTGGTGGGATATGGTAGTCCGCCAAGCGAAGAGACTCATATTCTACTTCTTTTTTATCATAGATTTTCTCTACTTCTTCCCAAAGGGCTTGTGTATTGGAAGGTTCTTCCGATTTCTTTAAAGAAGTATTAATAAACAAAGCTTTTAGTTTACTCATAATTATTCCTCCTTCTTTCTTAATCTTTACTACACATTCCCACTTCCATTTTATAACAAACCTTGTGTGAGGCTCCGTAAGAAAGGGTATTGATAAGGAAAGATAAAATAAGGAGGTCCAATCATGAGTCCAATGAACTTAAACGAACAAGTTCCTGATTTTACACTACCTTCCGTTACGGGGGATGAGTTCTCATTTAAAGATTTCCTTAATGAAAATGGAGATGACTGGCACTTGCTGATTTATTTCAGGGGCTCCTGGTGCCCAGCCTGTGTAGAAGAGTTAAAAGATTTAGAAGAGAGTCATGAATACTTCGTTAACCACCAGGTACATCTTACAACTATCTCGGCAGATCATAAAGACAGCCTCCATAACATGGTGAGTAAACACGATTTTTCCCTAAGGGTTTTGGCTGATCAAGAACTTCATGTTCTTAATCAATACGGTATTCACTATCATGATGAAAACAGTCCTTATGAAGACCATGGGACTCATGGCGAACCTGCTTATTTTTTAACTGATGGAGATGGAAAACTGCTTTATCAGCAGCGTCAGACGAGTCCTTTTGGCCGCCCGCATCCGAAGGAACTCCGTAAAATTATCCAGTATATAAGAAAAAACCTTAAGTGTCATTAAAAGAGCCGTTCCTATTGGATAGGAACGGCTCTTTGTTAAGATTATCCGGCTTTTTTAGCTACCACTTCTTCATTTAACGTTTGTTTCTGTTTAATTAGCTGTTTAACGAACCATAAAGCCACGGCTGTCCATATAACTGCACCGATAATCATGGAAGTTGAGTAAGCGAGCCCAAAACCTTCCGGTGCATAGAAAATGTAGGAACTCACGACGGCTGTCATGAATAAGGCAGGTGCACTGCAGATCCAATGAAACTTATGATTCTTGAGCAAATACATAGCCCCTGTCCATAGCATCACGGTAGCTACCACCTGGTTTGACCACCCTACATAGCGCCAAAGAAAGCTGTAATCCATCTGAGTTAATAAGAAAGCTGGAATGGCTACAGGAATGGCAAATAGAATCGGTACCCATTTCCCATTCAGTTCCTTGCTAAGAAGAGGTCTTACCGCATCTACAAGCATCATCCTTGAAGAACGCAGTGCGGTATCTCCTGTGGTAATCGGAAGGATAATCACACCAAGCACGGCGAGAACTCCTCCAAAGGTACCAAGTGTTGTACTGCTGATTTCGTTTACGACACCGGCTGGTCCGCCTGCATCAAGCGCGGCTTGCAGGGCACCTGTACTTCCGAAAAACGTCATGCCAGCGGCAGCCCAGATTAAAGCGATAATCCCTTCAGCGATCATAGCGCCGAAGAAAACTTTACGTCCTTCGCTTTCTTTTTTCAACGTACGGGCGAGGATAGGACTTTGCGTACTATGGAATCCGGATATAGCCCCGCAGGAAATCGTAACCATCAGCATGGGCCAGACCGGCAGTTCCTGAGGGTGCAAGTTGCTTAGGGTAAGGTTAGGGATCGATTGGTCGAAAAAGAAAATCCCAATCCCTATAGAGACCGCCATAAAGATTAAAACAGCACCAAAGATCGGATATACCTTTCCAATGACTTTATTGACAGGCAGCACGGTAGCTACCAGGAAATAAGCAAAGATAATAATGATCGATGTAAAGAATCCAAGAGGCGTGACCTCGGCCATTAACTGGGCCGGTCCTGCCGTAAAGGCTGCAGCGACGAGCACCATTAGTGCGATGGAAAGTAAATTAATTACTGTTTTTACCGGCTTGCCTAAATATTTACCGACCAATTCCGGATATTGAGCGCCTTTATGGCGAAGGGAAAGCATCCCGGAGAAATAATCGTGCACTGCCCCTGCAAATATGGAACCTATAACAATCCATATAAATGCTACAGGGCCGTACAACGCGCCTAATACCGCGCCAAAAATAGGGCCAAGTCCAGCAATATTAAGCAGTTGGATTAAGCTCGCTTTCCACCAGCTCATAGGCATAAAATCGAAGCCGTCATTTTTGGTATAAGCAGGAGTTTCCTGCTGATCGTTTATACCAAAAATTCGCTCCACCACCTTCGCATAAACTATGTAACCGACAATAAGTAATAAAATGGAAGCGATAAATGTGACCATTGCTGAGCCTCCTTTCAAAAATGAATGTAAGGAGTATTCTAGCGAGACCACCTGGGAAAGACAACCCAATTTCCGAAAATTTATTTTTTTCTCTTTTTTTTCTTATCATTAAAGCGTTTGCATTAACAAATCCTATCATATAAGGAATGAAGGCGTGTATGTTTTACCATGATCATGAACT
>NZ_JBAPTY010000066.1:0-31030 GCF_049282395.1 Halobacillus sp.
CTCACCTGAAGTAGGAAATGTGGTTGAAGAAGTAACGGCAGATGATGTGAACGGAGAAGATTTAAAGATTTCTTTTAGTGCTAAATATATGATGGATGCTTTAAAAGCTGTGGATTATGATCAAGTAAAAGTAGAATTCACGGGAGCGATGCGTCCTTTCTTGATCCGTCCTGTAGATGATGAACAAATTCTTCAGCTGATCCTGCCTGTCCGAACCTACTGATTTATAAAAAACGTGTTAGTATAAAAGGTATGTCAGTCATTCGAATATAGTACTAGTTTAAAAGAGGCGCTGTTATGAAAATCATAGCGGTGCCTTTTCTTATGGTGAGCCGCTGAAACAGAATAAATCTCTTGGACTTTTCTTACACCTTCATCTTTAGTAAAATAAAAAGAAGGTGAATTCATGGAATAGGGTGAATGAAAATGAGCGAACGTATTGAAATATCAACGGAATATATCCCGCTTGGTCAGTTTCTAAAATTATCCAACGTTGTGGAATCTGGTGGAATGGTTAAATTATTCCTTAGTGAATTTGAAGTTTTTGTAAATGGAGAGTTAGAAAACCGCCGTGGGCGTAAGCTTTACCTGGGAGATACAGTCGAAATAGAAGAGTTTGGCAGCTTCACGGTTGTACGTGAAGAATAAGGTGAAATGAACCTGACTTATGTATATTCATGAGCTGTCGCTTCGGTCGTTTCGAAATTATGATCAATTGTCCCTGACATTTGATCATAAGATAAATGTCATTATTGGTGAAAACGCCCAGGGAAAGACCAATTTGATGGAAGCGATCTATGCTTTAGCCTTTACAAAATCACACCGGACCCCGAGGGATAAAGAATTAATACAATGGGACGCCGAGTATGGTAAAATAAAAGGGAGTATATTTAAACGGAATCGCCGTTTTCCTCTCGAGATTGTCATTTCGACCAAAGGGAAAAAAGCGAAATTAAATCATATTGAACAAAAGCGCCTTAGTGACTACATAGGTGCTTTGAATGTCGTTATGTTTGCACCTGAGGATCTTAACCTGGTCAAGGGAAGCCCTCAGGTGCGTCGTCGGTTTATCGACATGGAAATCGGACAGATTCAACCGACGTATATCTATCATTTAGGACAATACCAAAAGATCCTCCGTCAGCGTAATCACCTGCTGAAAGATTTGCAGCGTAAGCCTCACGCTGATCGGACGATGCTTGGAGTATTGACGGATCAGTTGATGGAGCATGCAGCGACGATTGTGGATCGAAGGTTCAAGTTTATGCAGCTGCTCCGTTCATGGGCGACTCCCATCCATGAAGGAATCAGCCGGAAACTAGAAAAACTTGATATTTCTTATAATGCAAGTGTCAAAGTATCAGAGGATATGAATTTGGACACAATAAAGAAAATATACATGGAAAAATTTTCAGAAATTGAAACAAAGGAAATTGAAAGGGGGACTACGCTTGCAGGTCCCCACCGGGATGATCTTATATTTTATGTGAATGGAAAAGATGTTCAGACCTATGGTTCCCAGGGACAGCAGAGAACAACCGCCCTGTCTTTGAAGCTTGCGGAAATTGAACTCATTCATAGTGAAGTCGGCGAGTACCCCATTCTTCTTCTGGATGATGTGCTCAGCGAACTGGACGATTACCGGCAGTCCCATCTGCTTCATACCATCCAGGGGAAAGTTCAAACCTTTGTTTCAACGACTAGTATAGATGGAATTGAACATGAAGCTTTGAAGCATGCAGAGATCTTTCATGTTAAAGAAGGAACGATCGAAGTAGAGAAATGAGGTGGCAAATTGTTCATTCATATCGGTGACGATCATGTCATCCAATCAAAAGATGTGGTAGCGATTATCGATCACAGTTTGATGACATCGTCCTCTATTATCGAGGAAATGATTTTTAATCAGCGGAAAAACAGACGCGTGGTGGAAACAGAAGAAGACCACGTGAAAGCTATCGTGATTACAAATGATTATATATATTTCAGCCCGCTTTCCGTATTCACTTTGAAGAAGAGGGCCAATATGAAGACCACGTTAAATAAACTGGAAGACTTCTCTGAAGAGTCAGGTGGGTAAGAGAAGATCATCAGTGAAAGAGTTCATAAGAAAAACCACTTGAGAAATGTAGGTGAGTACCATGAAGGAAGACATAATTCAAAAAGAATCCTATGATGAGAGCCAGATACAGGTACTGGAAGGGCTGGAAGCGGTTCGTAAACGCCCGGGAATGTATATTGGTTCGACGAACGAAAAAGGACTGCACCACCTTGTATGGGAAATTGTAGATAACAGTATTGACGAAGCGATGGCTGGTCACTGTGACCAGATCCAAGTGATGATTGAGAAAGATAACAGCATCTCCGTGACAGATAACGGCCGCGGAATTCCTGTAGGGATTCAGGAAAAGACAGGACGTCCTGCAGTAGAGGTCATTATGACGGTTCTTCACGCCGGAGGGAAATTTGGAGGCGGAGGCTATAAAGTCTCTGGAGGACTCCACGGTGTAGGAGCATCCGTTGTGAATGCTCTATCATCAATACTTGAAGTATTCGTCCACCGTGATGGCAAGATTCACTACCAGGCTTTCCACCGCGGGGTGCCGGAAGAAGATTTGAAAATCATCGGAGACACAGAGATTACTGGAACACGCATTCAGTTTAAACCGGATGAACAAATCTTTACAGAAACCGTTGAATATAACTTTGAAACACTGGCTACTCGTACACGAGAGCTTGCTTTTCTGAATCGCGGCTTAACGATTTCGATTGAAGACAAGCGTACAGATGAAGAGCCGGTGAGCTATTACTATGAGGGCGGCATCCGCTCTTATGTCGAGCATTTGAACCGTACGAGAGAAGTGCTCCACGAACCATTTTTCATAGAAAGTGAACAGGATGACATTTCTATTGAAATCGCCCTTCAGTATAATGATGGCTTCGCAAGCAATCTTTATTCGTATGCGAATAATATTCATACGTACGAGGGCGGAACACACGAATCCGGCTTTAAAACCGGACTCACTCGTGTAATTAACGATTATGCGCGTAAAAATAATATGTTTAAAGAAACTGACCCGAACTTAACAGGAGATGACGTTCGCGAAGGCTTAACTGCGATCATCTCTATCAAACATCCAGATCCCCAATTTGAAGGACAGACCAAGACCAAGCTTGGAAACAGTGAGGCTCGTACGGTTACGGATGCGCTATTCTCAGAAGGCTTTTCTAAATTCTTGTTTGAAAATCCAAACATGGCAAGAATTGTAGTGGAAAAAGGACTGATGGCTTCCAGAGCCCGTATGGCTGCGAAGAAGGCACGTGAGCTTACTCGCCGTAAAAATGCGCTTGAAGTTTCCAACCTTCCTGGTAAATTAGCGGACTGTTCGTCTAAAGATCCCAGTATTTCAGAGATCTACGTGGTTGAGGGTGACTCAGCCGGGGGTTCTGCGAAACAGGGACGGGACCGGCATTTCCAGGCGATTCTTCCTCTTCGCGGGAAAATTATTAACGTAGAGAAAGCTCGCTTAGATAAAATCCTTTCAAATAATGAAGTGCGTGCGATTATTACAGCGCTCGGTACAGGAATCGGAGAGGATTTCGATATTTCTAAAGCCCGCTACCATAAAATCGTCATTATGACGGATGCTGATGTGGACGGAGCTCATATTCGAACGCTTCTTCTAACCTTCTTTTACCGTTATATGCGTCCTTTGATTGAACATGGCTACATTTATATCGCCCAGCCGCCTCTTTATAAAATTCAGCAAGGGAAAGCCGTTTATTATACGTATAGTGATAAGCAGCTTGATAGCATGCTTGCAGAGCTGCCAAACTCTCCAAAACCAGGCGTCCAGCGTTACAAAGGTTTAGGAGAGATGAACCCGGAACAACTTTGGGAGACAACAATGGATCCCGAGACAAGGACGCTGCTTCAAGTGAGTCTGGAAGACGCGATTGGAGCAGATGAAACCTTTGATATTCTTATGGGGGACAAGGTAGAACCACGCCGTAACTTCATTGAGGAAAATGCTCAATACGTCCAGAACCTGGATATATAAGAAATAAACAAATGGTCGTCACGATAAAAATAGAAACAGTGTAAATGGATGGGGAAAGGCTCTTTAGAGCTTTTCTCCCCTTATAGGTTATTAGGAGGTAAATAGAATGGTGGATCAACCCGAACGCCCACGCGTGCAGGAAATTAATATAAGCCAGGAAATGCGTACATCCTTCCTGGATTATGCCATGAGTGTTATTGTGGCACGTGCCTTGCCTGACGTCCGTGATGGTTTGAAACCTGTACACCGCCGGATTTTGTATGCGATGCATGATTTAGGCATGCATTCCGATAAAGCTCACAAAAAGTCTGCCCGTATTGTAGGGGAGGTTATCGGTAAATATCACCCGCACGGTGATTCGGCCGTGTACGATACGATGGTACGTATGGCTCAGGACTTCAACTACCGTTATATGCTCGTGGACGGACACGGAAACTTCGGTTCTGTAGACGGCGACGCCGCTGCCGCTATGCGTTATACGGAAGCAAGAATGTCCAAAATTTCTATGGAGATTTTGCGAGACATCAATAAGGATACAATTGATTTTGATGACAACTATGACGGTACGGAAAAGGAACCTCTTGTCTTACCTGCCAAATTCCCGAACTTACTGGTGAACGGTGGTTCAGGTATCGCGGTAGGGATGGCTACGAATATTCCTCCCCATCAGCTGGGTGAAGTGATCGATGCTGTACTTGCCGTCAGTAAAGATCCGGATATTACCATTCAGGAATTGATGGAAAACCACATCTACGGGCCAGACTTTCCAACCTCTGGGAAAATCCTTGGACTAAGCGGTATTCGAAAAGCTTATGAAACTGGAAAAGGATCCATTACCGTCCGGGCAAATGTTGAAATCGAAGAACAGGCGAATGGGAAAGCTCGCTTAATTGTTACGGAGCTTCCGTATCAGGTGAACAAAGCTCGTCTTGTTGAGAAAATAGCAGATCTTGCCCGCGACAAAAAAATTGACGGCATTACGGACCTCCGGGACGAGTCCGACCGTAACGGTCTTCGCGTCGTGATCGAATTACGCCGGGATGCTAATCCCAATGTGCTGTTGAACAACCTCTACAAGATGACGGCTCTTCAATCCACATTTGGTATTAATATGCTGGCTCTGGTTAAAGGTCATCCAAGAGTATTGAACTTGAAACAGTGCCTGGAATACTATTTGGAGCACCAGAAAGAAGTCATCAAGCGTCGAACCGCTTATGAACTTCGTAAAGCGGAAGCGAGAGCTCATATCCTGGAAGGGCTTCGAGTAGCTCTGGATCATTTAGACGAAGTGATTACGCTCATTAGAGAGTCACAAACGACTGAGATTGCTAAAAGTGGTTTAATGGAGCGTTATGAGCTGTCCGATCGCCAGGCTCAAGCTATTCTGGATATGCGTCTTCAACGTCTGACTGGTTTAGAACGTGAGAAGATTGAAAACGAATACCAGGATCTCATGAAGCTGATTGCTGAATTGAAAGCAATCCTTGCTGATGAAGAGAAAGTTCTGGAAATTATCCGGGAAGAACTCGAGGATGTAAAAGAACGCTTTAACGATGAACGTCGTACTGAAATTGTGCTGGGCGGCAGTGACTTTATTGAAGACGAAGACTTAATACCGGAAGAAACGGTTATTGTAACCCTGACGCATCAAGGTTATGTCAAACGTCTCCCTGCTAACACGTACCGTTCTCAGCGCAGAGGCGGCCGTGGTGTACAAGGAATGGGGACCCACGAAGAAGATTTTGTGGAACACTTGCTCTCCACCTCAACTCACAATACGCTGCTGTTCTTCTCCAATAAAGGAAAAGTATATAAAGCAAAAGGCTATGAAGTTCCTGAATTCAGCCGAACGGCTAAAGGGATTCCAATTATCAATATGCTGAATATTGAGCGGGATGAGTGGATTAACGCCGTCATCACCGTAGAAGACTTCGTCGACGATTGGTACCTGCTATTCACAACAAGGAACGGTATCACCAAACGGACGACACTTTCCCAATTTGCGAACATCCGCCGCGGCGGTCTGATTGCACTTGGATTGAGGGAAGACGACGAATTGATCTCCGTGAAACTGACAGATGGCCAAAAGGATATTATGATTGGTACTAGAAATGGCTATCTCATCCGGTTTAATGAAGATCAAATCCGTGCTATGGGCCGTACAGCAGCAGGTGTTAAAGGGATCTCGCTCAGAGATGACGACCGCGTTGTATCCATGGAAATCCTGGAGGACGACCTGCAGGTTCTTACCGTCACAAGTAAAGGGTATGGGAAGCGGACACCGGCAACGGATTACCGCATTACCAATCGGGGCGGTAAAGGAATTATTACGTGTAACCTTACCGATAAAAATGGTTATGTCGTCGCTACCCAGGCCGTGAATGGTGAAGAAGATATCATGATCATCACGGAAAGTGGAGTGCTGATCCGGATGCCGCTTGAAAGCATTTCTGAAACTGGAAGGAATACTCAGGGTGTCCGCTTGATCCGTCTTGGAGACGGGGAAGAAGTAGCCACGGTAGCTCGTGTGGAATCAGAAAAAGAAGAAGAAGAAATCATTGAAGAAGCACTTGAAAAGAATGAAGATAAAGAAACATCATCAGAGGAATCGAAAGAAGTGGACGACACTCCTGAAGAATAACCTCCCCCGTTTGCTGGGAAATGCCAAGCCGCCTGTCGAAATTTACGGCAGGCGGCTTTTTTTAAGATATTTTAGTGGATTTAATAGCTATACTCCTTCTAAGAGAGGTGGAAAATGATATGCGGGTGCACCCTTCCCAATTGGTTACGGGCTGTTTAATAACAAAAGATGTAATGGGATGTACTAAAAATCCAATTATCCCTAAAAACACGTTGATTCATCCTATACATATTCAAGTATTAAAGAAATTTTTAATTGAATCCGTAGAAGTTGCGAACAAACTTTCAGACGGTTCTCCTTTTGTTCCGGAAGAACCAGTAGATGATGAAGCGATCGAAACACAGCCTTATGGATCCATTGAATCAAGTGAGGACCTAACCTTTTACGACCGGTACTTACATGCCGTTCAATCCTATAAGAAATGGTTTTCGGATTGGCGGGCAGGAGCATCCCTGGATATTAAAGCAATCCGTGTAGTAATGGAACCTTTATTAGAAAGTGCTGTGCAGGAGAAGCAGGAGATTTTCAGACTTCATAACTATTCCTCAAGCTGGGATTATCTTTACCACCATAGTGTAGCGATGAGTGTTATGGCCTCTTATTTAGCTTATAAAATGGACTATGAATACGGGGAGTGGATTCAAGTAGGGCTTGCAGGGTTACTCAGTGATGCTGGAATGGCCAGAGTCGATCAACGTGTAATCGATAAAGAGGCTCCACTCACAGAACGGGAATTTGAACAAATTAAACACCATCCTGCGCACTCTTACCGTCTGGTGGAAAACATTCAGACGTTGAGCCGCCCCGCCAAGCTTGCCATTTTACAGCATCACGAGCGATTGGACGGAACCGGTTACCCTCTTGGACTGAACCATACCAAAATCCATTCCTATAGTCAGCTCATTGCGGTTAGTGATATGTACCACGCCATGACTTCAGAACGTGTGTATCGCCAAAAGCATTCTCCTTTTAAAGTTCTTGAGAATGTTCTTAAGGAACAGTTCGGACGCTATGATCACACCGTTATCCAAGTGCTGGTCAAAGAACTGACCAATTATTCAACCGGCACGAATATAAGACTGTCCAACAATCGGCGGGCGGAAATTGTCTTTGTAGATCAAACCTACCCTACAAGACCGATGATTCGTTTAGAAGAGGATGGAGAAATTTATCACTTAAAAGAACATATGCATCTACATATAGAAGAAATACTGGAGTAACAAAAGACCAGCTGATATCAAAGAACAGATGTCAACTGGTCTTTTAACCATGCGGAAATTAACATAGGAATCTGGTCGCTTGCGCTTTTTAAAAATTCGATGATAAAGACATAGTCCTCCCGGTCCCTCATTTGCTGCATTTCTCCCCACCATTCTCCCTCATAGCGGACCAGCATGCTTAAGTTATACAGAACAGCAAAATAAGCAAGTAGCGGAGGCCAGGGTTCATCTGCAGACGGACGCTCTAAATCTTTATAGGCATAGATGGGAGCCATAGCTTCTAAGGGACGCAGCAATTCATCCATCGAGACTTTTTCTTTTGATGATGAGAACTGGAACAGATGATCTGCTGCATGTGGAAATAGTCCATGGGGCTGGACTCGAATATCGTCCTCTAAAAAGCGGTAATGCTGTTTCTTTCTTTTTCTGGTCGACAGACCGTGAGCTAAAACCTTGGCTGTAGCAGGGTAACCTGGATCTACTGTTAGAAGGCAGCTCTTTAAGTAGTGATTGAGTCCATAATAAAAAAGGAGCGGCTGGACACTCAAGGGAGTCGCTTTTGCAGACTCCCAGTAGTCACTTCCCAGATTTAAACCATATATAAATCGTTCCGCGTTCTGGTAGGCATGGTGAGAAGCTTTCGGATTGTTTATGTTTTCGTAACAGGCCAGTAAAAATGGTCTGGTGTGAGCGGTAACTTGTAAGTAATTAAGAATGGTCTCTTCCTTAAGCATGGGAGTGCCTCTCCTTTCGTCACGTTCATCCTTATTTTTTGCAAGTAAAGCAGAAAGCGCTTTAATTACATTGTACTCTGTTAAAGCGCATGGAAAGCAGTCCCGACAGGGGATTTATGGTATTTTTTTATGGTTGAAAAAGCACAGTCATTGTCGTATTGTAAATAACAATAAGATAGTAATTTAAATAGTTAACGGTTATTATTCCCCACCTTTACCCAAACTATTTGAATAAAAGGAGAGATCAAGCATGCGTGCAGATAAATTTGAAAAAGAAAGCTTAACATTCGATGATGTCCTTTTACTTCCTGCCAAGTCAGATGTATTACCTCGTGACGTTTCATTAGCTACAGAGCTTTCGCCTACCTTAAAACTGAATATGCCCGTTCTCAGTGCTGGAATGGACACAGTCACAGAAGCCGGTCTAGCAATCGGAATGGCGAGACAAGGCGGTCTCGGTGTCATTCACAAAAATATGTCGATCGAAGAGCAGGCTGAGCAGGTGGATCGTGTAAAACGTTCCGAAAGCGGAGTTATCACGAATCCTTTCTTTTTGACTCCTGAACATCAGGTTTTTGATGCGGAGCACCTGATGGGTAAATTCAGAATCTCAGGTGTGCCGATTGTGAATAATCAAGAAGAACAGAAGCTGGTGGGGATCCTTACCAACCGTGATCTGCGTTTCATCGATAACTATTCCATGGCCATCAGTGAAGTGATGACAAGCGAAAATCTGGTAACGGCACCTGTTGGGACCACTTTAGAGGAAGCTGGGAAGATTCTTCAGGAATACAAAATTGAAAAACTTCCATTAGTGGACAACGAAGGCATCCTAAAAGGTCTAATCACCATTAAAGACATCGAAAAAGTTATCGAATTTCCGCTTTCGGCGAAAGATGAACATGGTCGTCTCCTTTGCGCTGCTGCCGTCGGGGTAACAGCGGATGCTATGACAAGGGTTGATAAACTTGTTTCTGCGGGAGTGGATGCTTTAGTTATCGATACGGCCCACGGACATTCCCAGGGCGTAATCGACCAAGTGAAGCGTATTCGAAGCAAGTATCCTTCTATAAATATTATCGCCGGAAACGTAGGCACCCCAGAAGCAACACGCGAACTAATTGAAGCAGGTGCCGATGTGATCAAAGTAGGCATAGGTCCTGGATCCATTTGTACAACCCGTGTCGTTTCCGGAGTAGGCATTCCACAGATTACTGCGGTTCACGACTGTGCGATGGAAGCGGAGAAATATAACAAACCTGTAATTGCCGATGGCGGTATTAAATATTCAGGTGAAATTGTAAAATCTCTTGCGGCAGGGGCCCATGCGGTGATGCTTGGAAGTTTGCTCGCGGGCGTCTCAGAAAGTCCGGGAGAAACAGAAATCTTCCAGGGCCGCCGTTTTAAAGTTTACCGTGGAATGGGATCTGTAGGGGCTATGGAATCCGGTTCTAAAGATCGTTACTTCCAAAGTGGTCAGGAATCCAAAAAACTGGTACCAGAGGGGATCGAAGGACGTATGCCGTATAAAGGACCGCTTGCAGATACCCTTCACCAGCTGATGGGCGGTTTGCGATCCGGAATGGGGTATTGCGGAACCCCAACGATCCAGGCGCTGCGTACGGATGCTAAATTTACGAGAATTACCGGAGCAGGCTTACGCGAAAGCCACCCTCACGATGTTCAAATTACAAAAGAAGCACCGAACTACTCCGTTTAACTTGAATAATTTTTATAGACAGGGACTATTTCCCTGTCTATTCTTTTGTTAAGCCATATGATAAAATAACGAGGGTATAATACATAATTTGTGGGTGGAGGTCGAGAAAGTTGAAACAAGTTTTTAAAACATCCCTGGCCGTCATGTTGGCCTTTATTTTGAGCATGTCCGCAGTCTGGATGAATCCAGGGAATACATACGCGGCTACAGTTAATGTAGAAGCGAAATCTGCTATTCTAGTAGATGCTGATTCTGGAAAGATTTTATTTGAGAAAGAGGCAGACCTTACTCTACCTCCCGCTAGTATGACGAAAATGATGACAGAGTACCTTGTTATGGAAGCGATCCAGAATGGCAGCATCAGCTGGGATACCACTACACAAATCAGCCAATACGCTTACGATATATCGGCTAATGCTGAATTCTCAGGCGTCGGCTTGAAAATGAATAAAGATTACAAAGTAGAAGAACTGTATAAAGCGATGGCCATCAATTCGGATAATGCCACGACCATTACGCTCGCTGAATTGATTGCAGGTACAGAAGCGGAATTTGTTAAAATGATGAATGAAAAGGCTAAGGAAATGGGACTTCCTGATTATGAATTCGTCAATTCCACTGGACTGAATAATTCTCACCTGGGAGATAACTATCCTGAAGGGACAGCCCCTGATGCGACCAATATGCTCTCAGCACGATCCTCTGCACTTCTTGCCTACCACTTAATTAATGATTATCCTGAAGCTTTAGATTACTCGAGTCAGCCAACGGCCGAATTTGATGGCCAGACGATTACAAACTGGAACTGGATGATACCAGACATGCCCGGTGCACTCTCACAGTTTGGTTACGACGGGGTTGATGGTTTAAAGACTGGTTACACAGAACTTGCAGGTAACACGTTTACAGGGACAGCTGAACAAGATGGTCAGCGCTTTATTGCAGTTGTGATGAAGACGGATTCAAGAGCTTCCCGTTTCCAGCAGACAGCGAAATTATTTAATTATGGTTTTCAGCAATTCCAGGAGCAGACTCTGTATAAAGCTGGCTATCAACTGGAAGATGAATCCGAGATCAAAGTAGCTAAAGGTAAAGAAGACCAGGTAGCTGTAGAGACAAACACCGACCTTCAAACCCTGGTTAAAAACGGGGAAGATGGACAATACTCCATTGAGTATAACCTTTCGGAAGATCAATTGGATGAGGATGGAAAGCTCGTGGCCCCTATTGAAAAGGGAGCCAAAGTAGGAACGGCTTCTCTTGTGTACAATGGAGAAGAATCCTATGATAATCTATTATCTGAAAACCAGAATTCCGTAGATTTGGTAACGACCGGAGCGGTTGAAAAATCCAGTTGGTTTATGCTGATGATAGGCGGAATCGGTGAGTTCTTTAGCGATATTTTTACCGGAGCTGTAGATATGGTGAAAAGTTGGTTCTAACAGTTAATGCCAATTTATTTGGTAGGATTTTAGGCTTTTTTGAGTTACAATAGAAAATAAGGAATTTTGGATTCACATCATGCAAATGGTTGATAATATACAGTCGATTCAGGGAGGAATATATTATGTCACAAACAGGTACAGATCGCGTAAAACGCGGAATGGCAGAAATGCAAAAAGGCGGCGTCATCATGGACGTTGTAAATGCTGAACAGGCAAAAATAGCTGAAGAAGCGGGAGCGGTAGCCGTAATGGCTCTTGAACGCGTACCAGCGGATATTCGTGCAGCTGGAGGCGTAGCTCGAATGGCAGATCCAAGCATCGTGGAAGACGTGATGAATGCTGTTTCTATTCCAGTCATGGCAAAAGCTCGTATCGGGCACATTACGGAAGCACGTGTACTAGAAGCTTTAGGTGTCGATTATATCGATGAAAGTGAAGTGCTGACGCCGGCCGATGAAGTTTATCACATCAAAAAGGACGATTATACCGTTCCATTCGTATGCGGATGCCGTAACTTAGGAGAAGCTACCCGCCGTATCCGTGAAGGAGCTTCTATGCTTCGTACTAAAGGGGAACCTGGTACAGGCAACATCGTAGAAGCCGTCAGTCATATGAGACAAGTTCAGTCTCAAATCCGTCATCTTCGTGGTTTATCTGAAGATGAAGTGATGGTTTATGCGAAAGACAATGGTGCTCCATTTGATCTTCTTATGGAAATCCGTGAAGCAGGTCGTCTTCCTGTCGTAAACTTTGCAGCGGGTGGAATTGCTACCCCTTCTGATGCGGCATTGATGATGCAGCTTGGAGCAGACGGTGTATTCGTAGGTTCAGGTATTTTCAAATCCAATGACCCAGAACGCTTTGCTCGTGCGATTGTAGAAGCTACTACGCATTATGATGACTACAAATTGATTGGCGAACTTTCCAGAGGTTTGGGCACAGCTATGAAGGGCATGGAAATGTCTACTCTTGCTGCTGACCAGCGTATGCAGGATCGCAGTCAATAAATAATTAGCAGGTGGATCATGGGTCTTGAGACAGGCCTCACCCGCGGCTGGTTCTACGATTATATTTATGATCGTTGAATGATTTAGGATAGATTTAAAGGAGACATGCATCATGACCACAATCGGTGTATTAGGACTTCAAGGAGCTTTTCGTGAGCATGTACGTTCCATCGAAGCTTCAGGTGCAGAAAGTGTCGTAGTGAAAAAGGTAGAACAGCTTGAGCATATTGATGGTCTCATTATTCCCGGTGGTGAAAGCACCACAATGAGGCGTCTGATTGACAAGTATAATTTTCTAGAGCCACTTCATGATTTCGGAAGACAGGGAAAGCCGATTTTCGGTACTTGTGCAGGATTAATTCTGCTTGCATCAGAAATTGATGGATCGTATGACGTACATTTAGGACTGATGGACATTCACGTGCGCCGTAATGCCTTCGGAAGGCAGCGCGAAAGTTTTGAGGTGGATCTCGATATCGAAGGTGTGGCTGAAGGATACAATGCCGTATTTATACGTGCTCCTTATATTGAAGGGGTAGGTGAATCCGGTAAAGTATTAGCTACGTATAATGGACATATCGTAGCTGCCCAGCAGGATGGTTACCTGGCTTGTTCCTTCCATCCTGAATTGACCGAAGATCATCGAATGACCGCTCATTTTGTTAAAATGGTGGAAGAGTCTAAAAAATCACTTGCATTATGATTGAATATCCGCTAATGTTATTAGACACAATAGCTAATAATTAACGCGATGATAGGAATTAGTAGCATCATCCTTTTTCTTTAAGAGAGTCAGTGGCTGGTGAGAACTGATGAAAAAGATGTGTGAATCCATCCTTGAGTGTTCGACTGAATAACAGTAAGTCGAACCGGTGCTCACCGTTATGAGTTAAGCCGGAAGATTGATCTTCAATCTTCAACTTGGGTGGTATCGCGGGAAGCATAATAAAGCTCTCGTCCCTTATTTACAAGGGACGGGAGCTTTTTATATTAATTAATTTGAATGAGGAGGATCCACATGCTGGACATGAAGTACTTACGCCAGAATTTTGAAGAAGTGAAGCAGAAGTTGAATAAACGCGGTGAGGACTTATCCGAACTGGATGCTTTTGGAGACTTGGATGAAAGACGCCGGGAGCTGATTCAAGAGACGGAGGAGTTAAAAGCTCGCCGTAATGAAGTCTCTAAAGAAATATCCCAACTGAAAAAGGAAAAGCAGGACGCGGATGACAAGATTAAAGAAATGCGTGAAGTAGGAGATCGGGTCAAGAATCTGGATGCTGAACTCAAAGACGTGGAAGAGCGATTAGAAACCTTACTTTTATCTATTCCTAACATTCCGCATGAAAGTGTTCCTGTTGGAGAAGATGAAGAAGATAACGTGGAAGCTAAAAAGTGGGGAGACCTTCCAGCCTTTACTTTTGAAGCCAAAGCCCACTGGGATGTAGCAACGGAGCTCGATATTCTAGACTTCGAACGTGCATCTAAAGTTACGGGAAGCCGGTTTGTTTTTTACAAAGGACTTGGTGCCCGTCTGGAGCGAGCGCTATTAAATTTCATGATGGATTTACATGCTGATGAACATGGCTATCAGGAAATGCTTCCTCCTCAACTTGTGAATCGCACCTCTATGACAGGAACCGGACAGCTTCCGAAATTTGAAGAGGATGCATTTAAAATTGAAGACTGGGACTACTTCTTAGTGCCAACAGCAGAAGTTCCGGTAACGAACTACCATCGTGAAGAGATCCTATCCAGTGAGAACCTTCCACAGAAGTTTGTAGCTTTCAGCACCAACTTCCGTTCAGAAGCTGGGTCTGCAGGCCGGGATACGAGAGGTCTGATCCGCCAGCACCAATTCAATAAAGTTGAACTGGTTCAGCTAGCTAAACCAGAGGAGTCTTATCAGATACTGGAAGAACTAACCGGCCATGCTGAGAAGGTTCTGCAGCTGCTTAAACTGCCATACCGTGTGATGAGCATGTGTACAGGTGATCTTGGGTTCACAGCTGCTAAGAAATACGATATCGAAGTATGGATCCCAAGCTACGAGACGTATCGTGAAATCAGTTCTTGTTCTAATTTTGAAGATTTCCAGGCCCGCCGCGCTGGTATTCGATTCCGTCGTGAAGAGAAAGGAAAGCCGGAATTTGTTCATACCTTAAATGGTTCCGGGCTTGCCCTCGGACGTACAGTAGCTGCGATTCTTGAGAATTATCAGCAGGAGGATGGCTCTGTAGAGATCCCTGAAGTTCTTCGTCCATATATGGGTGGTAAAGAGTTCATTCGATAGTATAAAGCCTATATCCTATAAAAAAAAGCCGCACCGAGCAAACTTGCCGGAGCGGCTTTTTTAACGCGCTATTAGCGCTATCGTTTGTTTTTATAAAAGTCTTATTACACTTTAGGCCCGGATTGTGTAAGACTCAGTTTCCAGATATTGTCTGGAGAAAGGGGCTCCAGGGAACGGCTCGCTTTCCGCGGCCCTGCACGATGCAGGGTCGTTCGACGTTGCCACAGGACGTGGCGGTCTTAGTCGAACATCCCTTGTGGTGAGCTTCCTCGGGCTTAACAGCCCTGCGGGATCTCACCGATCATGTTCATCCCGCAGGGAGTGAAACGAGCGAGGAAGCTCATCGTTCCCCCATAGGAAAGTGTTCAAATGTAGAATCACCCCGAAAGACACGACCAGCATAAGCCGACCATCAAAAGGATTGCGGTTTTTCAATCCGTTGATGAGCGGCTTATGTCTCGAGTGTCTGGGTGATGTAACAAGACGAGTTATTTCCCCACCAGCCCTCTTCCACATAGAGTAACGGACCTCCAACTATCTCGAAACTGAGTCTTCAACACACGGGAGCTTTACTGGAAGATTAAGATGGAGTTTAACAGGCTTTAGAATTAAGGAAATTGACTATACACGTGAAGGTTCTTATAATGAGAAAAGATGAAATGACAAAATTCCTCTCTTTTCTACAGAAATGAAAAAAGTTTTTAATATATATTGACGGGCTTACTCAGCCGTGATATTATATTCATTGTCGGTCACACGGAGGAGTACCCAAGTTTGGCTGAAGGGAGCGGTCTTGAAAACCGCCAGGGGGTTAACGCCCCGCGGGGGTTCGAATCCCTCCTCCTCCGCCATTTTATTATCAACAATAGCGCATAATATTGGAGATTTATAGAACAAAAGCAGCCTTTTCGAAGGCTGCTTTTTTAGTTTGTGAAATTTTAAAGCGTAACAGCATTTAACAAACTTCTAAAGCATCTTCCTGCGAACAGAAAAATCGGCCTCATAGCTTAATGAAACGGCAGATTAATTCTTCTCCTGATCTACAAATTTCCTTTTCTCAGGGATCGCTATCTTATCAAATTTTTGATTTAATATAGCCAGTTCTTCATTGAGGAATGAATCGATCTTTCATGGAATGTATTCTCCTTTCTTTATGGATATGTTTCCCCATATATTACCTACTCCACACGTCCATAAGGCATGAAAAAAAGCCTGAAGAGATTTGAATCTCTTCAGGCTTTTGTTTAGGTGAGCAAGTGGCTGGAACGCCATTTGCGGGATTGCTGGATAAAGTGTCCGATTTTTTCCATAACAGGTTCAATACTGTTTTCATCATTTAACACGTCATAGTCCGCTATATTCAGCCGAAGGACTGGGCAGGAATTGAAATTCTCGATCCAATTCTCATAACGTTTGAACATTTCCTCCCAATATTCGACAGGCGTTTCCTGTTCCATTGGCCGTCCTCGCTCTTTAATTCGATCGACAACGTCATCAAATGATCCTTCCAGATAAATTAATAAATCCGGATGAGGGAAATAGGGAGTCATGACCATGGCATCGAATAAATTCTTGTACGTTTGGTAATCTATTTCAGACATCGTTCCTTTTTCATAATGCATACGGGCGAAAATGCCTGTATCTTCATAAATCGAACGATCCTGAATAAATCCACCGCCATATTCAAAGATTTTCTTCTGCTCTTTAAAACGTTCAGCTAAAAAGTAAATTTGTAAATGGAAGCTCCAACGTTCAAAATCATGATAAAACTTATCAAGGTAAGGATTGGTTTCTACTTTTTCAAAAGAAGTACGAAATTTAAGGGCATCAGCTAATGCATTCGTCATGGTAGATTTCCCTACCCCAACTGTGCCTGCAATTGTAATGACGCTGTCATGTGGTATTCCATAGCGTTCACGTGCGTTCATTTAATAACTTCTCCTTTATTTAAGTGTTGCTCTACAAGTTCAACAATATAATTTAAATCATCCTGATGTTTTACGAAATCAATATCATCGCCATTCAAGCGAATAACAGGGATATCAGGATGAGTTGCTTCAAAGTGATTCATGAAGTCCTCATAGTCCCTGGATAACTGCTCTAAATAAGAGGGTTGAATATTGGCTTCAACATCTCTGTTCCGCATACGAATACGATCTAACAGGGTATCGAGACCAGCATGCAGATAAACAATGATATTCGGACGCGGCATATCGTGCGTTAATATGTCAAAAATCTGAGAGTACTTTTGGAATTGATCTTCTCTTAGAGTACGTCGTGCAAAAATCATATTTTTAGAAATATGATAATCGGCTATAACGGGCTTCTCTAACTGCAAATACTTCCGTTCGATATCCTCCAGCTGCTTGAATCGATTGCATAAGAAGAACATCTCGGTTTGGAAGCTCCATTCTTCAATATTGTCGTAAAATTTGCCTAAAAACGGATTCTCCTCAACGATTTCCTTGAGCAAATGAAAATCAAACTGGGAGGCGAGCTTTTTAGACAGAGACGTTTTCCCAACACCAATGGGCCCTTCAACCGCAATGAAAGGTATATGTCCCATCTCTTCTCCTCCTTCAAACTCAATTAAGAAAAGCACGAACACCCTATCGAATCTTTTCAAACTATAGAGAAAAGCGACCTGGGGGAACGGCTTATGATTTATATAACTATCCTGAGCGTTCAGACAGACAAACTATATTTTATCATATCCGTAGAGTTGAAGTAACAGGAAGGAAGGAATTTGAGAAGAATTCACTTTTCATTCAAGCCAATGTTTTGTATAATATTACACGTACGCTTTTTGCCCCCGTAGCTCAGGGGATAGAGCATCGGTTTCCTAAACCGTGTGCCGCAGGTTCGAATCCTGCCGGGGGCATTATTATAGTAACAGAAAAGACCCGGCATCCTTCCATGGATGCCGGGTCTTTTCTTGTACACAAAAAAACCGCAGCTTTACCTGCGGAAATGTTGGAGGAGGAGTAAGCCATTTGCTCTTATTAATAACAATTGGCGATCCTCAGAGTCATTATAAACAAACTTTGGAAAAGTTATACAAAAATAAAGACGCTGAAACAAAGTTCCAACGCCTGAGAGAGACAATACTTTAATCTACAGGTAATTAATGAAGTATATGTCTTATAAACTTATCATAACATATTATTTAAAAATAATAAAAAAACAAGTGCTTACCAAAATTCGACTGGAGTTCCTAGTTTGCCCTGATCAATGGGAAGGATCCGGTCGCCAAGTTTCCTGGCTTCTTCTTTATCATGCGTAACAAGTATTATTGGAATCTGCCACATTTGATGGAGACGTATCAATTCTTGATGGCATCGATTCTTAGTCGATTGATCCAAAGATGAAAAAGGTTCATCTAACAATAAAACCCTGGGCTTAGTGGCGAGAGCGCGGGCTAAGGCAACTCGTTGTTTTTCTCCTCCAGAGATTTGGTGAGGATAGCTGTCCATTAAATGTTGAATACCGACTACTTCCGTTAATTGCTGAGCTAATTCATTATCATTCGAACCGTATTGAATATTTTTTTGCACGGTCATATGAGGAAATAGAGCATAATCTTGAAACAAATAGCCAATTCTGCGTTTTTGAACAGGGACTTTAGAGCGGCCATCAAAGAGTAGCTGGCCGTTCAGTTCAATTCTTCCCGTATCGGGATGGCTCAGGCCGGCTATGCAATTAAGAGTAGTCGTTTTTCCAGACCCTGAAGGTCCGAATAAAATAATAATTTCGTTTTGAAAAGAAGCCTTTATATCAAGCAGGTATTGATTTAGGCGTTTTTGAAAATTAAGCTTTAGCATCTATAAGAACTCCCATTATGATTTACTTTTGAATGAAAGGATGTTGCGCTTAGTCCACCAATTCAGCCATAAGGTGGAACTAAAACCCAGGGCTACAATAATAAGAACCCACATTTTTGCCTGCTCCATCCGTCCGGATTCAACCGCGAAATAAATGGCTAACGGAATGGTATCCGTCTGGCCTGGAATATATCCTGCAATCATTAAGGTAGCCCCGAATTCTCCAAGTGCCCGGGCAAAGGAAAGGACCGTTCCGGCTAGCAGTCCCGGCCAGGCCAGAGGAAAGGAAATCGTAAAGAAAACCTTTAGCCTGGAAGCCCCCATCGTTAAAGCCGCATTCTCTACGTTTGAATCATAATTTTGAAACGCAGCCGAAGCACTCTGATACATAAGAGGAAATGAAACAACCACTGCAGCAATAACAGCACCTATCCAGGAGAACACAACTTGAACACCAAACCAGTCCATTAGCCATTTACCCAGTATTCCGTTTTTCCCAAATAGATAAAGAAGGCCGAAACCTACTACGGTAGGTGGTAAAACAAGTGGTAGTAAAAATAAAGATTCTAGAATACTTTTCCCGGGAAATAAATTCCTGGAAATGACTCGAGCAAGTATTACCCCGGTTATAAAAACAATCAGGGTAGCGATAGCTGCAATTTTTAAAGATAAGAGTAGAGGAGAATAGCTCATAGTCAACATTCACTTCCTGCTTACGATTGAAATCCGTATTTTTTCATAATCTCTTTTGCTTCTTTCGTACCTAGAAAGTTTAAAAAATCAGTGGCTTCTTGCTTGTGCGTACTATCTGATAAAACAGCCCCTGGGTACACGATCGGTTTATGTAATTCGGGATCGATTTCTGTCAGCACTTTAACCTGGTCTGATATTTTAGCATCACTTCCGTAGACGATTCCATAAGATACATTCCCGGATTCTACATAGGTTAAGACTTGGCGTACATCACTGGAAAAAACCAGATGTTCTTTGATTAACTCCCAAAGTTGAATCTTTTGGAGGGCCTGTTTCGTATAAGAGCCAGCTGGAACACTTTCGGGTTCTCCCACTGCTACTTGTGTTTCAGGGGGAAGATTCGCTAAAGTTTGTAAGGATTTTAATTCATGATTGTTTTTCGATCCGATTATAACGAGATGGTTAGAAGTGAAGTTCCGGCGAGTTGCAGATTCAATCTGCTTATCAGCTTCAAGCTGATCCATCCATTTTTGATTTGCAGACAAGTACAAGTCCGCAGGCGCTCCTTGTTCGATTTGCCGGGCAAGTTTACCGGAACTGGCTAAATTTAATTGAATGCTAACGTTATGAGCACTTTCATATGTATCGATTAGTTCTTTCATGACGTCTGTTAAACTGGAAGCTGCTGAAATAGTCAAGCTCTTTTTCTCTTCTGAAGAAGCAGAACAGCCGGCGAATGATACAATTATAATGAGGAAGGCAAGTAAACGTAACAGCTTTATTTTCATTTTTTCTGCCTCCTTACCTTGAATTTCCGCTATAGAACATTATATCGCTCGAGAAAAGTGAAGTACAAAGAAAAGATATTACGAAAAGAAAGGATATCACCTATGAAAACACAAATTATTCTTGGACTCATCGTGGCTTTGTTACTAACTCAAATGCCTATAGTTGGAAAGTACTTTGCCATTCTGAACACGATGATCCATGAAAGTGGTCATTCGTTAACTGCACTCATTACGGGAGGTGAGGTGCGCAGAATTTCTTTGCTTCCCAACACTTCCGGAACCACATTAACGGGGCATTCGTCATGGATCAGTCACTTCCTGACCAGTATTTCAGGTTATGTCTTTGCTTCTTTTTTTGCATTCCTCTTTTTTTATTTAATTTCCAAGGGTCAGTATAAGTGGATGATTTATATTCTTCTTGCTTTTTTAGCGGTTAATTTAGTTTTTTGGGTGCGAAATGGTTATGGACTCTTCTGGGTGATTACTTTCGGGGCGGGATTTATCTGGCTGTTGCGGAGTGGTAACCAGACCTTCATTGAATATGTGCTCGTATTTTTAGCATCCCTTGTTTTTGTAGAGGCGGTTACAAGTGCTTTTGAGATTATGTGGATTAGTTTCGTGTCCCCGATGCAGGCTGGTGACGCTGCCAACTTAGCACGTGCTACGAAATTTATTCCTGCCCCCTTATGGGGAATGGCTTTCTTTGCTCAGTCCTTATACTTTGCCTGGCTCGGTATAAGACGATTTTTCCCTCTATAATGCTTGAGGGCTTTAAAGGAAACCTTTTATTGTTTGGAAAAATAGTGTTAACAGAGCCAAAAAAATAAAAAACTCCGCTCCTGCCCTGTCAACCCTTCCTAAACTGAATATGGTAGTAAAGTAAGCAAGAGAGGGGGGAATGAAATGAGCGGAGGATACGGTGGCGGTTTCGCCCTACTAGTAGTATTGTTCATCCTTTTAGTTATCATTGGTGCATCTTATGTAGGTGGCCGTGGTTACGGGTATTAAAATAAAAGGCGGGAATGCTCCCGCTTTATACATAAAATGGAAAGTTTGTTGGGTAGTGCACGGGGGTACCGTTAAATAGAATAAGTTCATGGAGGAATCCCACATATGAATCTAAAAGATCGTTTAATTACCAATGGTTTTGATCACGTTGATATCCTTCTCGTGGACGATGAAGGGGATCAAACCACTGTACCCGATATCACCCTGCATAAGGTGAATGATCTCGAGTACAAGCTTTATCTGCAACAGGAGACCGTACAGTACCACCTGGACAAAGAATACCCTTACTTTGAAGCGGTACAAAACAGTGGGGAAGATGGTAAGAAAACAGTGAAAGGTTACATACTGGAGTGGAAATAAAGTCCTGGTTTCAGGGCTTTTTTTATGGAAGATAAGCTTACTCTTTACTCTTTGACCGCTTTATTCGTTCTTTACGGTCTGCATAGCCTCCTATAATGAGAAAAATTCCAGACACGAATAAAACCATGGATACCAATGGGTCTTGAATCGAGAACAATAAAATAATAGACGCGATTATGTTGCCAATACCTACAAGTCCTAAAATAATAAACATTTGATTTTGTTTTTTCATCGTTTTCCCTCCTTTATTACTGCTCAACGTTCATAATTCTTTCACTAAACCTTCAGGGATAACATATCCGCTAGTTTATGATTTGTAAACAGGTGGAATGCATTGGATAAATACCAATCAGGAGGTTATCATCTTGCAGACACATCAATTATATATTAATGGTCAATATATAGAATCTGAAGGCAATGAATGGATTGAGGTCCTTAATCCAGCAACCGAACAAGTAATTTCTCAAATACCGAAAGGCACTAAAAATGATGTAGAGCGCGCCGTAAGCGCTGCTGCCAATGCTCAAAAAGAGTGGGAACTTACTCCAAATATCGAACGAGGAAAGATTGTACGAAAGCTTGGCGATGAAATCGAAGCAAATCGTGATAAGTTTATTGATCTCTTACAGGAAGAGCAAGGAAAAGACTATGAACTCGCAAGCGGAGAAATTGATTTAGCGATTGATTATTTCCGTTATATGTCCGAATGGGCGAGAAGAATTGAAGGCGATGTCGTTCCCAGTGATCGTCCGAATGAAAATATATTTGTTTATAAAAAACCAATAGGGGTTGTAGCAGGAATTGTACCCTGGAACTTTCCTATGTTTATTTTGGCAAGAAAAGTAGCTACTGCTCTCGTGACGGGCTGTACCATCGTATTGAAGCCTAGTCAGCAGACGCCGAATACCGCTATGGAATTCACGAAAATTATTGACAGTATGGAAGAAATTCCAAAAGGCGTTTACAACTTGATTACGGGTACAGGCTCTGAAATTGGTAATACCTTAGCCTCTCATAAAAATGTTCAAATGATATCAATGACGGGAAGCGTTGGAGCCGGTACGAAGGTTATGGAAGCAGCGGCTCAAAATATTACCAAGGTCAACCTGGAACTGGGCGGCAAAGCCCCTGCCATTGTAACGGCCAATGCAGATCTTGATATTGCTGTAGAAAGCATTCTGACTTCAAGACTTGCCAATAATGGTCAGGCATGTACGAATGCCGAACGGGTTTATGTTCACGAAAGTAAAGCAGAAGAGTTGATTGAACAGCTTAAAAATAAATTTGAAGCCTGCACGCTTGGCAATCCTCGAGAGAACAAAGATGCTGATGTAGGTCCACTTGTGAGCCAGGATCGTCTTGAAGAAGTGGAAAGTATGGTAAAACAAGCTGTAGACGAGGGTGCAAAAGTGGAAATTGGCGGCGAACGCGGCGACCAAGAGCAAGGCTATTTTTATAAACCAACGATAATAACCAATGTCACACATGACATGACAATTATGCAGGAAGAAATATTTGGCCCGGTTATTCCAATCACAACCTATCAAACACTCGATGAGGCAATTGATAAAGGAAATGATACGGAATATGGTCTATCCTCTTCCGTCTACACCGATGATCTAAATGAAGCTATGCGAGTAGTCAATGAACTGAAATTCGGCGAAACGTATGTGAACCGTGAAAACTTTGAAGAAGTACAAGGGTATCACGCAGGTATGCGTAAGTCAGGCCTTGGCGGGGCTGATGGAAAACATGGAATGGAAGACTTCCTTGTTACTCAGGTCGCCTATATGCAGTATAAAAATGATAAAAAATAAAAAACGAAAGGGTGCCGGAGTAGGCACCCTTTTTTTAATGATCTTTCTTTTTAAACCACTCTGCGGCATAGTCTACCGCTTCAGGCATGGAAAACAATCTGGAGGGAGCCTGGCCAATTTTACCGGTAACAACCATTCTCTCTTTCTCGAATTGCTCTCCTATTTCTTCAAATGAATCATCATCAAACTCAATATCTTTATAAACGGTCCATTTTGCAGCCCCCTCTACTTGAAGAGGAGCCCCATTTTCTTTCAGTTTACGAGTACCTGACCGGTATTCTGATAGATGAAAACTGGTATTGGCGTCATAACCTGTACCTAATAAAAGCACTTTTGCATCTAATTGATAAGTTTTGCCGAGTGGAGAATGGTCACTTAATGAATAATCTAAAGGATGTTCACTAGTAATCATGCTGGCATTCTTACCCCAGGCTGAAATAGAAAAGGCAGGATGATGACTCCGGTGGACATTGGGAAACTTCCGAAATAATTCAGGAACGACTCCTAGATAAGTGGAAGGGGTTTTCTCAGGATCATAAGCTGGCATGGTCTGGCGGATCGTGTCGTGCCAGTGTTCGGGAACCGGCGGATTCTGCCATTCAGCGGGATCAGACAAGGTAGGAGAATGCGTTTGAATAACCAATGTACCTTCACTTGTCAGGGCATCCATTAAGGCTTGAATAACGGCCTGCGGACCGCCGCTGACCCAGCCCAGTGACTTCATCGATACATGAACAAGCAGCGTGTCGCCGGGATTTACCCCTATTTCATGTAAATCTTTGGTTAAAGAGGCTAATGTATTTGGACAACGGGTTTGTGCGATCACATCTTTTTCAACCATGCGGGCTTCCCCCTCTTTTTAATCGTTAGCGATTATCAATTTTTTCAGGATACAGATCATGATTCATCATTCGATGGTCGGCCATCTGTTCGAATTTAGTAGAAGGCTTTCCATAGTTACAGTATGGATCTATGGAGATTCCTCCTCGTGGTGTGAATTTCCCCCATACTTCAATGTAACGTGGATCCATCAGTTGAATGAGATCGTTCATAATGGTGTTGATGCTGTCTTCGTGGAAGTCACCGTGGTTACGGAAACTGAACAAATATAATTTTAATGACTTACTTTCTACCATCAGACGGTCTGGAATATAGCTGATGTAAATAGTGGCAAAGTCCGGCTGACCGGTTTTGGGGCAGAGAGTCGTAAATTCAGGGCAATTAAATTTTACAAAATAATCACGGTTTGGGTGCTGGTTCTCAAAGGTTTCCAGTACCTCCGGATCATATTCAAAGGAATACGCCGTTCCTTGATTTCCGAGCAGAGAAAGGTTTAAATCATCTTCATTACGTCCAGGCATTATGAACACTCCTAGCAAAAATTATAGTGGGTACCTCAGGTCATCCATTTTCTGGATGACCTGAGGTGGAAGTTAATTCCATTATAAAAGCCGCAACCCTAAGGGCTGCGGCTTGGTTCTTCAGCTTCCTTAGTTTTTTATAGAGGGGTTGGCTAAGAAACCTCTATTTTTATAGGCTCTAACACTGTTTTTATTATATAAATCCCTTTTAAAACTGTCAATTTCAGTCGTATTTCTGGCTTTTTTATGTAAATTCTTGGGCATAACACTTTAAAAATAGATGGAAGTAACCTAGAATAGTAAGTAAATCATGAAATATTCAGAAAACATCCTAGAAGCTCTGATTTGAATTTTCAGGGTTTTCTTACCCAATTTTGAGAAAACGGTTACAAAAAAATAATCTAATGAGGTGATCTTATGGACATGCAACCAATACCAGCTCGATCAGGCAACCACAACATGGAAAACTACAAAGAAACGTACGAACAATTCAATTGGGATGATGTGAAAAGTAATTTCACATGGAGTAAGACTGGAAATGTAAATATCGCTTATGAAGCGATAGATAAACATGCAGAAGATCCACAGAAGAAAAATCAGGCAGCTTTGATCTATACATCACCTGAACGTGAAGAAAAATTGACGTTTGAAGATTTAAAAGTAAAGAGTAACCAATTTGCTAATGTATTAAAAAAACATAATATAGAAAAAGGCGACCGTGTATTCCTGTTTATGCACAGAAGTCCCGAGTTCTATGCTGCTTTCTTCGGAATACTTAAGGTTGGTGCAATTGCAGGTCCGTTGTTTGAAGCATTTATGGAACAGGCGGTCCGTGACCGACTGGAAGATAGTGAGGCCACAATGCTGGTCACAACCCCAGAACTTCTGGATCGTGTGCCCGTAGACGATCTGCCCAACTTGAAGCAAATAGTGCTCGTTGGAGGAGATGCTCCTGGCAACTACATCTCATTCGAAGAGGAAATGGATCAGGCTTCTGAAGAATTTGATATCGAATGGGTAGACGTTGAGGACGGCATGCTCCTTCACTATACTTCTGGATCTACAGGAAAACCAAAAGGCGTTTATCATGTTCACAATGCCATGATCCAGCACTATCAAACAGGAAAATGGGTCCTTGATCTAAAAGAGGACGATGTTTACTGGTGCACTGCTGACCCCGGATGGGTAACAGGTACAAGCTATGGTATATTCGCGCCTTGGCTTAACGGGGTAACGAACGTAATCCGCGGTGGCAGATTTAGTCCAGATGACTGGTACGGAACCATTTCTGAGCAAAATGTTTCTGTTTGGTATTCAGCTCCAACAGCTTTTCGTAAGTTGCTAAGTGCAGGAGAAGAAGCGGCTGCCAAGCATGACCTTTCTTCCTTACGACATGTGCTAAGTGTCGGGGAACCACTAAACCCTGAAGTTATTACCTGGGGTCTTAAAGCCTTTGACCTGCGCATCCATGATACGTGGTGGATGACTGAAACCGGAGCGATGCTGATCTGTAACTATCCGGCTATGGATATACGTCCAGGCTCAATGGGTAAACCATTCCCGGGCATTGTTGCGGCTATCGTAGATAATGAAGGGAATGAACTGCCTCCTAATCAAATGGGTAACCTTGCTATTAAAGAAGGCTGGCCATCCATGATGCGTGCCATCTGGAATAATCCAGGGAAGTTTGAAAGTTACTTCTTAAACGGCTGGTACGTGTCTGGGGACAGTGCTTATCAGGATGAAGAAGGATACTTCTGGTTCCAGGGACGTCTGGATGATGTAATTAATACTTCCGGAGAACGCGTTGGTCCATTTGAAGTAGAAAGTAAATTGATTGAGCATGAAGCCGTAGCGGAAGCAGGGGTTATTGGAAAACCTGACCCTGAACGCGGTGAAATCATTAAAGCTTTTGTAACACTTCGGGACGGATATGAAGAATCAGATGATTTACTTGAAGACATTCGTCAATTCGTTAAAAAAGGTTTAAGCGCTCACGCTGCACCAAGAGAAATTGAAATTAAGGATACGATCCCTAAAACGCGCAGTGGTAAAATTATGCGCCGTTTGCTGAAATCCTGGGAACTTGGGCTGCCTACCGGAGATACTTCAACGCTTGAAGAATAGAAGTATAATCCTGATAACCAAAGTGCGCACAGACTTCTGTGCGCACTTTTTTTAATGAAAATATATTGAAACGTGTTTCACGTGAAACACAGAGCATCGATTAAGACATTCAGCGAAACGCTATGTTAGGATAATAGAAGAAATTAAAGGAAAATGATTGAATAGAAAATGCAGGTGTGACCTATGAGTGAACGACCTAATTCTCGTACAGGGACAGCCCTTGAGACCTCCCAGTGGTTTGTGTTTCTACTGGCTAGTGCAGTGGCACTCCCTATCGTTATCGGATCAATTTTTAATTTGAATTTTGCGGAAGTTGCTGGTTTAATGCAGCGAACTTTTTTTGTAGTTGGCGTGACCTCTTTCTTACAGGGAATGTTCGGCCACAGGCTGCCTATTATGGAAGGACCTGCTGGATTATGGATTAGTATCTTTGCTGTCATGGCCTACTCGGGTGCCGAAGCTGGAAAAAGTTATATGGAAACTCTCCAAACCCTGCAGGCAGCTATGTTATGGACAGGAGGCTTTCTTTTATTATTCGGTGTTTTCCGCTTGGCTCACCGGGTTTTATTTGTGTTTACACCTCTCGTAACCGGTGCTTTTTTGTTTTTACTTACCGTTCAATTGAGCGGTACTTTTTTGAGGGGAATGTTAGGAATTCAACAGGAAGTTGAGTCTATCCATTTGGGTCCGGCAGCTGTAGCTTTTCTTACGTTTTTATTAGTATTAGGATTGTCTATATTCGGAAAAGGATGGCTGAGAAGTTATGCTGTTCTGCTCGGGATTGGAGCCGGCTGGCTTGTATATGAAGCCATAATTGGAACTTCGCAGAAGGATACGGGAAACCTTGGGGCATTTTCCGTTCCGGAATGGCTGGCCTGGGGACCCCCTGTTTTTGAATGGAATGTGATTCCTCTTGCTTTCATAACGGCCGTCATTCTTTTGTCCAATATCGTAGCATCGGTTGTGGCTGTCAGCCATTCTATTTATGGAAAGCCGACTTTTACATACAATCAGATCAATCAAGGAAGTAGTTTTTTAGGAGTTACCCACGGGGTCTCCGCTATGTTTTCATCCATTGCTAATGTTCCGCTTGCTTCCTCGTCAGGCTTTATTAATTTGACAGGGCAGAAGAGGAAGCGGCCTTTTTTATACGCTTCTATGATTATGGTCGTCATTGCATTCTTTCCACCCCTGGTCGCCTTTATTTCCGGCATTCCTTCGCCTGTCGCAAATGCTGCTTTATTAGCAACGTTTGTTCAATTAATGGGACTCGGGCTGAGTAATATTGCGAGTGAAAACCTGGATGAAAGACGATTAACGATTTTATGTGTGTCCTTTCTATTAGGAATAGGATTAATGTTTCTGCCTTCCGAAGTATTCCAGGGACTTCCTGGCATTGTGCAAAACTTAATGAGTAACGGTTTACTAGTAGGAACAGTTTTAGTGATCTTTATGGAGCAGCTTTGGAAAGAATCAAACCAATCATCTTAGGGTAAAGTGATGGTTACAGAGGAAGTGATTATATGGATGAACAAATATATGATTTGATTGGAATCGGCATTGGTCCTTACAATCTTGGTCTCGCAGCATTAGCAGATCAGACAGCCGACATTGATGCGATATTTTTTGAGAGAACTCCCGAATTTATATGGCACCCGGGTATGTTAATCGAAAAGATGGATTTACAAGTTCCATTTCTCGCTGATTTGGCGACGTTTGCTGATCCAAAAAGCCCTTATACATTTATGAACTACTTGTATGAGCATGACCGGATGTTCCCATTCTTTTTCCACCGTCATTTCGAAGTCCCAAGACAGGAATACAACGATTATATGCAATGGGTAGCGAATCAGCTGGATTCATTGTACTTCGGACATACGGTGCTTGACGTTATGGATAAGAAAGATACCGAGCATCCGCATTATGAAGTGATTGTAGAAGAGAAAGCAACAGGTGAAAGAATATACGTGAAAGCGAAACATGTTGTTCTGGGTACAGGAAACGAACCCATCGTATTGGACGGGATGGAGGACTTACCGAATGAAGATGTTCTTCATACCAGCCGATATTTGTTCGAAAAAGAACAGCTTTTAAAAGCAAAGCATGTAACGGTTGTGGGCTCCGGCCAAAGTGCCGTTGAAGTGTTCCTTGATTTATTAGAGGAGCAGGAACGCCAGGATATGAAATTGACCTTGTTAACAAGGTCAGGCGGTTTGTTTTCTTTAGATAAAGCTAAATTTGCCCAAGAAGCTTTCACCCCATCCTATGTTGATTATTTTCACAACTTGAGCTTTGAGCAGCGGGAGCAGACATTAGATACATTAAAGCCGCTTCGGAATGGAATAGATCCGCAAACATTAACTCAGCTTTATACGAAATTGTACCACCGGACGGCTGGTCAAAGAGACAGTCGGGTACTTATCCAGCCTATGACGGAGGTTAAGGGAATTGAAGCTGTGGAAGACGGGTATGAACTGTCTTGTACGCAATGGCAGGAAAATGTCGATTATACGTATCATTCCGAAAAAGTAGTATTGGCTCTTGGATACAAGCCTCATATTCCATCATGGTTTATGGATCGTTATAAGGACGCCATTGAATGGGAAGGGGAAAATGTATTTAAGGTTACAAGGGATTATCAGCTGGTCTTTAACGATAACCGCAATCACCACTTTTTCACGTTAACCAATCTGGTTCATTCGCACGGAGCGGGAGCAACAAATCTTGGACTATCCGTTCATCGTAATGTCCATATTATCAATACCATCGCAGGCAGAACGGTATATAAAAATCAACAGGACACCACTTTTCAGCAGTTTTCCATGAAAGATTTTAAAGACTGATTATCCATTTTTTTGAATTCGAACAGGTTTAACTTTACCCCATACGGGAAGACATCCTATGTGTTAAAAATTAACTATGTCATTCAAGGAGATGATTGAATATGAGTAAAATCGCTTGTGTCGTAACATCTATGTTTGAAGATGTAGAGTACACTAAACCCGTAGATGAATTTAAAAGTGAAGGTCATGAAGTGACCACTATAGAATGGGAAGCTGGGAAAGAAGTAACAGGTAAGCAAGGCGATGCTACTGTTAAAATTGACGCTTCCGTCGATGATGTGAAGCCGGAAGATTTTGATGCCCTATTGATTCCCGGTGGATTCTCACCCGATCAATTACGCGGGGATGAAAAGTTTGTCAAATTCGCTAAACATTTCATGGATGAGAAAAAACCGGTCTTTGCGATCTGCCATGGTCCGCAGCTTTTAATTACTGCTAAGTCCCTGGAAGGCCGTAAAGCTACAGGTTTCAAATCTATTGCTGTAGATATGGAGTATGCAGGAGTAGACTTCGAAGATAAAGAAGTTGTGGTTTGCGGGAACCAGCTGGTTACAAGCCGTAATCCGGATGATATCCCGGCATTTAATCGAGAATCTCTCAAACTCCTAAAATAAATATCGTCTCACCCTAAAGAATAAGTCACGAGGATCTCTTCCTCGTGACTTATTTTCTATAGACAGGCAACTCGATTTTTGCAGAAGGACACTTAGCTTCCAACAATTTTTTGAATTTTTTATCATCTTGTGGTACTGAAATCAAAATCGTTTTATAATGAGACTGGGTGATTGCGATTCTTTTAAAGGTCCAGGCTGGACTAGAGAGAGGATTGTACGTGTAGGAAACAGATTGAATTTCAGATAGGGGAATGGTTTTAATAATAGGGCCAAACGTTACGATCAATGACTCTTCGGTGATTTCGTGGTAAGAACGGATGAGTGCCCATAGTAGAGGGATGGAGACAACAATCATAATGATAAGACCGACCCACCCTTCGGCAAGGCCTTCTGTAAATAGTCCAATTATGCCAAGAGGTATTAAAGCTAAAACGAACAGGATAAGAATGGGATTCTTTTTTACGGGGAATTTCATAT
>NZ_JBAPTY010000067.1:0-5945 GCF_049282395.1 Halobacillus sp.
GAGCGAGGAAGCTCACCGTTCCCCCATAGGAAAGTGAGCTATTTCCCCACCAGCCCTTCTCCAAATATCGTAACGGACCCAAATTATCTCGAAACTGAGTCTTACAGTAATCGGCCCTATAGTGGAATATCTTGTATGAGATTTATCTGCGACGTTTAATGGAGTCTTTCCAAAAGACAGCCCCAACCTCTTCCTTCCTAACAGTGTTTCAATAAAATCGCACAAAAAAACTTACGGGCTTATGGTGCCCGTAAGTTTCTTATTTTCTGCTTAAGATTCGTTAATAAAATGATTATACTTCACCAGCTGCTGATTCAGTTCTCCAAGCGGTACGAAGCGCGCCTTTCTGAACAATTCCTTACCTTCAGAGAAAACAAGAACTGCTGGAACAGAAAAGACAGAGAACTGACCAGCCGCTTCAGGTACTTCGCTTGCATCCACATGGATAGAGGATATGCCCGGGTATTCCTTCAGCAACTCCTCCACCTGTGGTTTTAACGAGTGGCAGACGGTGCAATTCGGTTGTGATATATAAACAAGTGACAATCGTTCACGGTTAATAAACGATTGAATAGATTCTAATGAATGTAATGAATTCAAATAACTCACCTCTAATTAATCTTGTTTCTATTGTACCAAGATTTAACCAGAGTTTCTTTCATTCTGCCTATGTGTTAAAAAACGCTTTTATTGCAGGCGGTCCGGAATATCCTTCTGGTTTTTTTTCGTTTCCACTTCCTGAAAAATGTTTGCTGATTGTGCGGTCTGCGGCGCCTGGTAAGCCATATTGGATCCCAACAGGTTCTTTAAAGCAATTAATTCTTTCCGTACTTCTTCTACGTCCTGTTTGGTAGCTGGTTTATAATTTTCTTTCAGTTCTATACCAATCTGACCATTCGGTTCGAGGGTAGCTGATTTTACGTCCTGAATCGAGGTAACGCTCTGCTGTCTCAATTTCATTTCCAACTGATCAACGGTCAGCCTCATTTTCTTTAAGTTCTGATCATTTAATTGACCATTTACGATCACTGGCTTAGATTTCCCTGTTAAAAATTTTTCCATAAAATCAAATTTCACTTGCATTACTTCCATTGCAATTAATGTTAAAACAAGCACTCCACCTACACCAAACGTAACCCACACATTTTTCCCAGCCACAGGCTGAATTAAAAGGGATCCGATCGCAATCATAATGACGGTCTGAGAAAGAGTCATTTGAGATATCGATTTACGTCCTGCAATTCTAAGAATGATCGTGCCCACGATGATAATCAGTATCGCTTTCCATATCCAGTCCATAACACTCACCTCATTTCCCTGATATTTTTCCCATCCCATCCATTGTTATTCCATAATCATCTTGCAAATCCAGCCTCCATCCGCTATACTTTTCTAAAATTAATTAAATTCCAGGAAAAAAGAGAGTAGCTTATATGTGAGGGGCAAGCGATTCAGGGACGGTGAGAGCCTGAACCTATATCCATAAGTGAACCGGACTTTTGAGAAGCCTGCCTGAATCAAGTAGGGATAGGCCGGGGCAATCCCCGTTAACAATATCGAGTGGCTATAAAGCTATAAGAGTGGTACCGCGAGTTATACCTCGTCTCTTTCAGGAGACGAGGTTTTTTTAATTGAAGGAGGAATTATAAATGGAAAAGCACATTCTGTCTCTACAGCTATCCCATCTTCTAGGTGAACAGTTTTCAAGAGAATGGGTGTACAACAAAATTGAAATCCCCAAACAACCGCATTTAGGGGATCTATCCTTTCCCTGTTTTTCATTGGCTTCTTTCTTCAAAAGAAATCCCAAAGAGATCGCTTCTCAGCTGGCATCACATCTCAAACATGATCTCTTCAATGAGGTGCAGACAGCAGGCGGATATATTAACATTTTTCTAAATCAGGCTTTTGTAACAGAGCAAACCATGAAGCAGGTGCTTACCGATCCATCCACTTATGGAAATCACGCCTTCGGCACAGGTAAAACGGTCGTATTGGATATGTCTGCACCGAATATCGCTAAACCTTTTTCTATGGGACACCTCCGCTCCACCGTCATTGGAAATGCTCTTTCAAATCTGGCGGAAAAATGTGGCTATACTACCGTGAAAATTAACTACATAGGGGATTATGGCACACAGTTCGGAAAGCTTCTTGCTGCTTATCAGCACTGGGGCAATGAGGAGAAGGTACGAGAAAATCCCTTAAAGGAACTTACGAAAATTTATGTCCAGTTTCATCAGGCCTCAAAAGACGATCCCTCCTTAATTGAAGAGGGACGGGAATGGTTTAAGAAACTGGAGCAGCAGGACGAAGAAGCGCTAAAGCTCTGGAAATGGTTTAAAGATGTATCCCTTGAAGAATTCGATAAGGTTTATGAACTGCTCGGTATTGAGTTCGATCTCACACGAGGAGAAGCTTACTACAATGACAAAATGAACAAAACGGTAAAGCTGCTCCTGGAAAAACAACTGCTTGAAGAATCCGAAGGTGCCCAAGTGGTTCGTCTTGATGAAGAGGGGCTTCCTCCCTGCCTGATCCAGAAAAGCAATGGAACATCCATTTATGCGACAAGAGACTTAACAGCTGCTATTGACCGTTATCAGACATATGAATTTGAAGAAGCTCTCTATGTCGTTGGACATGAACAATCGTTACATTTTGAGCAAGTGAAGCATGTATTACGCAAACTTGGCTTTGACTGGGCAGATCAGCTCAAGCATATTTCTTTTGGTATGATGCTTAAAGATGGAAAGAAAATGTCTACGCGCCAAGGAAAAACAATCCTGCTTGAGGAGGTACTGAACGAAGCTATACAACAAGCTGCCTCTAACATTGAGGAGAAAAATCCTGAATTACTCAACAAGGAGGAAATTGCGAAACAAGTGGGTGTTGGAGCCGTGATCTTCCACGACCTAAAGCACGATCGCCGCAATGATGTAGAGTTCTCGCTTGAAGACATGCTGACTTTTGAAGGAAACACCGCTCCGTACTTACAGTACGCTTATGTCAGAGGACGCTCCCTGCTTGAAAAAGGGACATTTCAAATAGAAGAAACAGACACTTCACTTATAGAAGAATCTTCCTGGCAACTTGTAAAATGGATCCGCCATTATCCAGAAACGGTTTTAAAAGCTAATACGGATCATGATCCTTCCTACGTCGCTAAATACCTGCTGGAGCTAACCAAGGCTTTTAATAAGTATTATGCGGAGACAAAAATTTTACAAGGTGAGCAACAAAATGCACGTTTAACCCTTATTTATGTCTTTACCATTGTTTTAAAAGACGGGCTCAGTCTGCTTGGTATTGAGGCTCCTGAACATATGTAGGTGTAAAGTACTTTTACTATCGCTTCCTCTTTTCTTCCTTTATAATAATAGTTTGTGATTGCTAAAAAAGGAGGCTTACTTGTGGACGATAATACCAAATATGAATTTTTAGCCGACGATCCTGACTTTAATGTAAAACCCGTTATGATTTCACTGATTATTGGAGCGTTCTTTGCCATTTTAAATGAAACGCTTTTGAATATTGCTTTGACTACATTAATGGAACAATTTAATATTACAGCTCCTGTGGTGCAATGGATGGTTACAGGCTTTATGCTAGTGATGGGAATACTGATTCCTGTTTCCGCTCTGCTGCTTCAAACATTTACAACAAGACAAATGTTTCTTGGCACCATGACCATATTTACAATTGGAACACTCATCTGTGCGGCTGCTCCTTCGTTTGGCGTTCTGCTTGTTGGAAGACTGCTGCAGGCGGTTGGAACAGGATTATTAATTCCGATTATCTTTAATACATTCCTGCTTTTATTTCCACCCGAACGCCGAGGAGCAATTATGGGCATGATTGGACTTGTCATCATGTTTGCGCCGGCGATTGGTCCCACATTATCAGGGATTATCGTTGAGTATTTAGGATGGAGATATTTGTTTATTACCGTTATACCATTTGCTTTATTCTCAATTGCGTTTGCCTATAAGTTTTTGAAAAATGTAGGAGAAGTGACGAAACCAAAAGTCGATATTCTTTCTATTGTACTTTCCACTGTCGGATTTGGTGGAATTGTTCTTGGGTTTAGTTCGGCAGGAGAAGGTGAAGCAAGTTTTCTTGATCCCCAGGTGCTTGCCATGATTATTGCAGGGGCAGTGTCCCTCATCTTCTTTTCCATTCGCCAGCTGAAGCTCGAGGAGCCGCTTCTTGACATACGTGTATTCCAATACCCGATGTTCACCATTGGTCTTGTGTTATTCATTATTGTGATGGTTTCGATGTTTTCATCCGAAATCATTTTACCCATGTACATGCAGGGACCACTTGCTATACCTGCTGCAACAGCTGGACTGATTCTGCTTCCAGGAGCTTTATTGAATGGTCTCATGTCTCCGCTGATGGGAAAACTGTTTGATAAGTTCGGTCCGAGACTATTGATCATACCAGCGACAGCTATTCTGATGGGAACCTTGTTCTCCTTAAGCCAGGTAAGCATGGATACCCCGATCTGGCGGATCGTACTCAGTTATCTATTGCTTATGCTCTCGATATCAGCAGTTATGATGCCAGCTCAGACGAACGGATTGAATCAGCTTCCTAAACGTCTCTATCCTCACGGTACGGCAATTATGAATACTTTACAGCCCGTCTCCGGTGCTGTAGGAGTGGCTGTGTTCATCAGTCTGATGACTACGAGAGAAGAAAGCTTTTTAAACAATGCGCAAAATCCTGAATCTGAAACGGTCATGAGTCAAGCACTTGTCGCCGGTGTTGAACTGGTTTACTTTATTGCCTTTACTTTAGCTGCTATCGGATTTGTCGTTTCCCTTTTCGTTAAACGAGCGAAACAGACAGATCACAAAACATCTGGAGAACGCGAGGCAGCTGGAGAACATTAAGGACCTAAACGAATCCCCATACGTCTGACGGATGGGGATTCGTTATGTAACCAGGGAAACCTATCTGTAGATCATTCCCTCTTAATAGCCTATTATCAGGATACGTATTAGAACAAAAAGGATTCTTTAGATTTAACAGTGACGTTCACGGGAATGTTTCTAGCACCATGAAAGATGAAGGTAACCCTTCGTTCGTGTAAGGCTCCATTATGAAAGCATACTGGAGAACGTGTATGTTTCGCGGCAAACCTCAGCATAATTTATAATAGTAGTAAGTATAAGTGATAGGAGCGGATATCTATGTACCCGATTTATTATGCAGTGGTGATCATCGTTTCCATCATAGCCCTTGTCAGTACAATCATGATTGCTAAAGAAATGACAAAACAGGAAAAGAAAAGCTCTTCTAAAAATGAAACCGATAGTCTGAAAAACGAAACAAAAAATTCGAGCATACCTATGCTTACGGTTATTTATTCCATTACTTTTGTCCTCTCTATTATTCTCATCTGGATTTTTATCTTATAGCACAAAAGGTAAGGAACTCTTCCTCCTCAGGAAGGTTCCTGTTTTTATGGAGGTTATTTAACCTTGTCCGAACGATTCAATCATTTTTATTCGTAAGCTCTGCTAAACGCTGTTATTGTTTTTTTCAGAAAAGGTCTATTAAGCTATAAGGCCGGATTGTTGAAGACTCAGTTTCGAAATAATTTGGGTCCGTTACGATATGAGGGGGGTTGGTGGGGAAATAACTCGCTTTCCTATGGGGGAACGGTGAGCTCCTCGCTCGTTTCACTCGCTGTGGGATCTCACCTAGGTCCTTCTCCCATGGGAGTCTCGCCATTTCCCCACCAGCCCAACTTTATTAGAGCGAACGGACCTTTCGCAAAGAGGGTATTCTTTCCTCCTTATCCTGTCTGAAATGCTTATTTAACAGGCTAGTTCCAGCCTGAAAAAAGGATATATGCCCATGTGATTATTTTTCTTCAAGTGGGTGAGGGATAAACCCGTTTCGAGCTTCTGATTCGGCCAGGTCCGGAGGGG
>NZ_JBAPTY010000068.1:0-3663 GCF_049282395.1 Halobacillus sp.
GAATTTAAATTTCGAAGTGAATGCCTTTTTATTTCGGACTTCAAGCGTCCAAAGTCTGATCGATAACTACAAACATGATATGGAGAACAGCCACAAAGTGGATGCAGAAGCCTTCCAAAATAGAGGGGTCGTGGTGCGAACCAAGGAATCTTTTGCCCGTTTATTTTCACCTGCTTTGTAGGAAATGACCGAAGTATATGAAAAGAGCTTCCATAAAAGGGGAAGCTCTTTTTTAATATGGATAATGGAGGCGGTTCATTAATTAGGATCGCCTCTTTTTTTAGGGTAGATTGTGAAAGAAAAAGCTGGTCTCTAGGAATTGAGTAGAAAAGTTAAAAATCCCAGTCGCAGACCATTTGGAAATCTATCTATCAACCAAATCTTCCTTTATACGCTAAGATTTTTTTCATTGCTTCTTTATGGAGCTTTGCCATTTTTGAACTAGCCAACGTTGCTTCTGAAAAATGAGTAATGCCCCGCTTAAAATTTTCTATTCGTTTGGGATCTTTAGCCATTTGGCTTGATCTCCCTTCTCCCTTGTTTTTACTCATTCTATTCAAAGGACAGGAAATCTATACAAAAAAACAGGATGCTTATTGAAAAGCATCCTGTCTGTATTCTATCGATTCAGATACGACATTACTTTTTTATTTAGTCTTTCAAGTTCTTTGGTCGTTTTACTTTTAGAATGCTCCGATAACGTAGTCACTTGTCCTTCCCTGGAGAAGCGGGCATGGGGATTCTTGGCATCTTTCACAACTTTGCCTCTTTTTGTTTTCTGAGGAAGTTTGATATTCATAGTAAGCTCTCCTTTTACAAGTGTTCTTACACTTATTATAACACATAGCTAACGATACAGGTGATACAGGTTTGTTAGATTAACGATATGAAGAGCGTCTATTTCTAATACTTCCCCGTGTTCGCTCTTCAAAACTATTAAATATTGCTCTCTCCTGTTTATCACAGGAATAATCATACTTTCTTCCTCCATTAAAGAAACCACCTCATATTGAAGAAGGTATTCGGCATATACCTCTTTATGTTTTCCCATCTCAAAATTATGAGTGGCTTCAATGATGTCCAACTGTCTCAAAATGGCTTCATATACAGGTTGGACTTCTTCATATTCATATATTTCTTCTTCACTCATACCTTCCCACCCAGGATTATACTCAGGAGGAACCACCTCCAAGGGAGATACTTGAACAGATATTCCATACAGGTCCGTGTACTTCTTTAGGTACTTTCCTAAATCTTCCGACCGAGTTTCTGCTTGAATGTGTTCACCTGTAAAATAGTTTTGTGCGTTCTGGATCATGACTGACATGGTTTCAACCCTTCGGTAATTTGCTTTTCTCACCTTTTCGTATGTCAGAATGATATTTTGCAGATCGTTATTGTGTTCAAACTCTGCTTTCCATAGCTTCATAATACTTGGGGTTAGTAGTAACGCTAAATCCATAAATACTATGACAGCCGTAAGTGTTAAGATGAACGGCCAATTAGACAGATCTGTTTCCCCCACTAACAAACCAACAGCGAGTCCACCCACAAAAAGAGTGTACAAAGCCTTTCTAATTTTTGGTAGAGAAAACCAATACTTCTGCTGATCCCATAAGAAAAACAGATAGTTTCCTATAGCAAAAATCAATAAAGCCCCTACAAAAAAATTAAAAGCCAAGTAATCATCTCCCTCTTATTTAAAAAACTTGCTGATTCGCCTGTTTTACATAGCAGCTCCGCCCCCTAATGTATGGAAAGATAGTAAGTTAATTCTATTTTACCACTCCAGAAATTGGCACTCTATGTAAAAAGAAAAGAAACTCCATCTCAGTTTCTTTTCTAAATGGGCTTGATTCTTTTATAAGAATTTTTATGACAAGGGATGCAGCACCTTTCCATTAGAATTTGTTAGTTATTGGGTGTAAACTGTCAGTGGAAGGTTTTTTACTATTCATAGATATCACATTTATCGAAAAAGAAGGACCGCATAAGCACCATCGATCTATTTTACTTAACCAGTGCCTTGAACGGAAAAAGAAAAAGAGAAGGTGAAAAAAATTGAAAACACGCAGCTTAGGTAATACAGGGATGCAAGTTTCTGAGGTTGGTTTTGGAGCGTGGCAATTAGGTAATGAGAAAGATTGGGGAAAGATGTCGGATCATGAAGCCATTGATTTAGTGAATGCAGCTATGGATTCAGGCTGCAATTTCTTTGATACCGCTCCTAATTATGGGGCGGGTAAAAGTGAGGAACTGCTGGGAAAGGCCTTGAAGGGAAAAAGAGATCAGGTGGTCATAAGCAGTAAATGCGGCCATCATCCCAATGATGAACAAAACTTTGAGCCTGAAAGATTGATATCCTCTGTAGAAGATAGTTTACGAAGGTTACAGACGGATTATCTGGATAGTCTTCTGCTGCATAATCCTCCTTTCTCATCTCTTCATGGAGATAGTACGCAATTTGAGGTGTTACAAAAACTGAAAGACGATGGAAAGATCAGAGCGTTTGGGGCTTCGGTCGATACGGGAAGAGAGATGTCTGAACTATTGAACCAAACGGAGAGCCAGGTCATTGAGGTAATGTTCAATCTTTTTCACCAAGAACCAGCGGCCGCCATGGAATCAGCTCATCATCAAGGGGTTGGCGTCATTACCAAGGTTCCGCTTGATTCTGGATGGCTTACTGGAAAGTACGACGAAAGCAGCACCTTTAGTGGAATCAGGAGCAGGTGGAGTGCAGAGGAAATCGAAAGAAGAGGAAAATTAGTCGAACAGGTTCGTCGTATTGTAGGGAATGACTACTCTATGGTACAGGCAGCCCTGCGATTTATTCTTTCGTACAGAGAAGTGTCTGTCATTATTCCCGGAGCGAAAGATGTTTCACAATTAAACCACAATCTGAGTGCCTCAGAAGGTGGCTTGCCCACGCAAATGGTTAAGGAATTAAAAGATTTTTGGGAAGAAGAAATCAAGGATTCCGGACTGGCGTGGTAATGGGAGGGGATTGGAATCCCTTACCGGATAATTGAACCTTTTTTTACCAGTTAGGAATCATGTATAATGGTTAAGGAAGCATGACTTTTTCACTGTTAAAGCGTTATCATATAGGTAGCTAGTATTTTATTGGAGAGGTGCGACGGAATAAATCCCGCAGCTTCTCTGCAAAACTCAGGAATAAGGATGGTTAACAATGACCAACAGAGAAACTAAAGACGTCATCCTGATTGGCGCCGGCATCATGAGTGCCACATTAGGATCGCTTCTGAAAGAATTAGCACCCGATTGGAATATTAAAGTGTTTGAAAAGCTTGATAAGACAGGTGGAGAAAGCTCGAACGTATGGAATAATGCCGGAACGGGCCATGCGGCACTTTGTGAACTTAATTACACAAAAGAGCAGAGCGATGGATCGATCGATATCAGCAAGGCGATCAAAATCAATGAACAGTTCCAGATTACAAAGCAGTATTGGTCCTATCTCCTCAACAAAGGCTACATCCATAACCCGGAAGAATTTGTGCGCTCTCTGCCTCATATGAGCCTCGTTCACGGGAGAGACAACATTAACTTTTTGAAGAAACGTCATGAAACCATGACAGCTCATCCACTGTTTAAGGGGATGGAATTTTCCGAGGATCCGGAAAAGCTGAAGGAATGGAT
>NZ_JBAPTY010000069.1:0-2158 GCF_049282395.1 Halobacillus sp.
ACTTTCAGTGAAGAGATTTGCCATTTTTTCAGCATCACGATCGTTCCATGCTTGAATTAAATATTCATATACTCTCTTAACAGCCACCTCTTTATCCATGAAACCACTCCTTTATTTATTTGATAGGTTTATTATTTCACAGTGGATCAAATACCTAAAGCGGAAGCTCACTCCATCTTTCGAACACCCCGGAGTTAGCTCTACATCTATCCCAACCATGTGTCCTCTACCGGTTTCTTCATTAAAATAGTCTCACAAATCGAAAGGTACGGGTGGGAGCATTTCTCCCGCCCTATTTTATTGGTTCTACAAACCAAACAAAAGCAAGAAGATGAAAACAGCGCTATTTATGTGGTTGATACTCCTCCCTTACCACTGTCTTCGATACAGCCCATGAAGAGGAATTCTTCTGACGATAAAATATTGGTGCATTTTTTACCAATAATCGAAAAGACCACACTCGCCTACCCTCTTACAATAAGGATAAGAGGTGATTAGGTGTATAGAACAATATGGTTCAAGAAGAACATCAGGTATTACTTATTAGCAGGCGGAATCTCCCGGCTAGGAGACAACCTTTCCGGGATGGCATTTTTGTTTCTTGCATATAACTTAACAAAATCCAGCTTATATACAACCATTATGGCAATCGCAGAGACTGCGCCTTATCTTTTGTTTGGCTTAATTGGTGGAGTGATAGCTGACTGGCTTCCTAAGAAAAAACTACTAATCTATCTGGATCTGGTTCGCGTCCCTATAGTCCTGTCCATTGTTGGCTTGTACTATTTCGATGCACTCACGTATGTGTATTTACTAGTCGTGAGCTTCCTAATCCAAAGTATCGGCTGTTTCTTTAATCCTGCGCATCGTTCGGTTTTGCCTTCCATAACTGAAAAGGTTGAACGGACCAGCGCCAACAGTCTGAACGATACATTGACCCGGGGCGTTACGGTTCTGACTCCTGTGTTAACCGTCTGGTTACTGCATTCCTTTGGAGCGGTGCACTTGTTTACAATCGATGCCCTTACCTACGGACTTAGTGCAATCTTGATCGCACGCATACAATGGAAGGAAACTACCATTCCTATCATAAAGAAATCAATAAAAACGATACTCCGCGCCATTCTGGAGTTTATGTCATGGGCAAAGAACCACTCGACTATCAAAAAGCTGTTTATTTTCACATTTATAACGGTCTTCTTCAATACCTGGGTATGGGAAGTCGGGTTATTGCTCGCTTTAACCGATATGACCTCAAACAGCGAGGAGCTTTACAGTATTCTGCAGGGAGTATTTGGCGGCGTCGTTATTTTAACGAATCTGGTACTGCCTTATTTTATTAAGACCATGACCCTTCGCTTCTACCTGCTTGGAGCGAGTGTGTGGGGACTTGGAATTGCCTACTATGGTGCTCTCTACGGAATTCAGCACTTTTTTATCGGAGTGGCCATCGTAGGCATCGGTCTCCCTATTGCAAGTTTAGCGCGGGTTTACCTGCTTCAGACCCTGGTTCCTGAAGAAAAAATGGCCCGCGCCTTTAGTACCAATGCGGTCCTTTTATACTTTTCGAACACGATTTCTTTAGGTATTTATGGTCTGTTAGTCAGCTATATTTCCATACAAACCTTAATGCTTGGGAGTGGTCTGATTATTCTCTTCGTAAGCATCGGAGCCCTAGTTTTTCATACCGTGAATACGTCGAAACTCAGAGGGAGTCTTCCGATAAACCTTTTTAAATAAATGGTTATAGGAAGCCACACTCTTAAACCCGTGGTGAAGAGCAATGGAAAGGATTGGACGCTGGGTATATAAAAGTGGGTACTGACTGCGAAACAGCCGGTACATTTGCAGCCAGGAATACGGCGACAGTCCCATCTCTTCTTTAAAAAGGTGAGCGAGCTGGTACTTATTCATCCTGGCAACGGCAGCCATCTGATCGAGCGTCCAGTCTTCATCATAGCTTTGTTTCAGCGCATCGATCACTACATCGATACTGCCCTTACTTTTAAAGGTTGGAAATTCCGTCTGATGAGAGCCGGGTCCATATTGCAGCATCATCATAGCGAGCTGAGTCAGACTGTTATCCAGAAACAACTGATTGATCGATGGACTGGAGGTCTCATGAAGAGATAGAAAGTCCCGCACAAAAGACATCCAC
>NZ_JBAPTY010000070.1:0-7931 GCF_049282395.1 Halobacillus sp.
GGCAAATTAAGCAGATAAGCGATACCAAAGGCGATCAGTGGCATAAGTAAATATTGAGCCGCTACCCCTGCCACAACAGGAAGCGGTTTTTTGACTACCAGTTTAAAGTCTACGGGCTTCAGGGTAAGTCCCATCCCAAACATGACGACTCCGAGCAAAATAGTAATATAGGCTCCTAGACTGAGAAATGCATCTGGTAGAAAGAAAGCGATGAGAGCTGCTGCTATGACCCATAGAGCGAAATATTTTCCGGCAATTCGACTGATAGATTCGATCATTTTCATTGACTGTTCCCCCTCTCACTATGAACAAGCTTACCTGGATTCATAATCCCTTTAGGATCAATGGCTGCCTTCACTGCCTCCATCACAGGCAGGGCTTTTCCATGCTCCCGCTTCTGATACTTCATTTTCCCTTTTCCGACACCATGCTCTCCAGTGCAGGTTCCTCCACGAGCCAGTGCATATTCTACAATTTCTTCATTGAATTTCTCAGCCTTTTTAAGCTCTTCTTCATTTTCCATATCGATCATAAGGAGCGCATGATAATTGCCGTCCCCAACATGGCCCAGAATCCCCGACTCAAGGTCCAGCTCAGCAATTTTTTCCCGCCCATGTCGAATCGCCCCGGCAAGTTCAGAGATCGGTACGCAGACGTCTGTTACCATCATCTTTTTACCGGGACTGCCATGAATGTAGGCATAGGCTAAATTGTGACGAGCCTCCCACAGCTTCATGCGGGCCGCATTATCTTTTTCAAAATGAATCACTTCACACTCATGATTCTTCACGATTTCTTCCATAAAAGCGACATCTTCCTGAAGTCCTGCTTCATTGCCGTGAAATTCTAGAAACAGCGTCGCTTTTTCTATGTAATCGGTCCCATTAAACTGATTTACTCTTCGAATAGAGGCCTCGTCCAGAAGCTCTACACGGGCAACCGGAACGCCTGCCTGCAGCATCGAAATCACAGCCTCCACCGCGTGATCAATGGTTGGGAAGGATGCCCTCGCTGCCATGACATGTTCAGGAATACCATAAACCCTTAATGTTAACTCTGTTATGCAGCCTAGCGTGCCTTCAGAGCCCACATAGAGACTGGTCAGGTCATATCCAGAAGATGATTTTCTTGCCAGGCTGCCCGTGTGAATAATTTCCCCACTTGGTAAAACAACTTCCAGATCCTGAACCTGGTCTTTCATGACGCCATATTTCACAGAGGTTGTCCCACTTGCATTTGTAGCGGCCATACCCCCGAGAGTAGCATCAGCTCCTGGATCTACTGAGAAAAATAGACCATGCTTTTTCAAGGCCTTGTTTAACTGGGACCTGGTTACTCCAGGCTGCACTTTTACTAAGAAGTCTTTATACCGTACTTCTGTAACCTTGTTCATGGAGGAAAAATCAATCGTGATCCCTTTATCGTAAGCGATTATATGTCCTTCCAGACTGGACCCTAATCCAAATGGAATAACCGGTGTACCGGACGCATCAGCTACTTTTATTATTTTACTGATCTCCTCCGCGCTTTCCGGAAAGACCACCAGATCAGGCAGACTTCCTTCATGATAGGACTCATCCTTACTATGGTTGGTGAGAATCGTCTCGTTGGTACTCACTTGATCCTCTCTCAAAAATTGCAGCAGCTCCTCTTGTAAAATGGCTGTGTCTGTATTCATGGTATTCGACTCCTTTCTTCATTTGCAGGGTTAAACTGTTGGATTATGTTATCACAATTGTCTGAAAACTACAATGGATTAAAGTAGTCTACTCATAAAGAAAAGAGGACACAGTTTTAAACTGCGCCCTCTTCCTTAAGATTCATCCAGACATTCAGTGCGAAAATCAAAATCCCTGCCGTTGTAAGTGTTGCTCCACCTGCAATAACGGCTGTCAGTGACTCCAGCTGATAAGCAATCATTAGAAACAGTCCAGCCATCATGAGCGGCAAGCCGATATTATGAAGCCAGAAGTGAATTTTTCCTAACTTTGAAGCAGCAAGCTGTGGGAATAAATGATATAAAATACCAGCGAGTGTTAAAGCCGTCCACCCTAATAAGTTGATATGAACATGAACAGGTGTTAAATCATAATGGTGCACGATGGACATGTAGTAACCGATCAAGGTACCAATCACAAAATAAATCGTTGAGATTTTTATCAATGTTTTTCCGATTGGACTCACCTCCTACCTTCACTCTATGTACGTCCACATTCAATCAGAATAATGGATTTCCCGCTTAGAGAGCCGTACAATAAAGATGTATTCTATGGAAGAGGTGAAACAGTTATGAAAATTGAAATCTGGTCAGACTTTGTCTGTCCGTTCTGTTATATTGGAAAACGCCGGTTGGAACAGGCATTAGAGAATTTCCCAAATGAAGAAAAAGCAGAAGTTGTTTATAAAAGCTTTGAGCTTGATCCTAATGCGGAGCGCAGCTCTAAACAGTCCATGCATGAAAAACTGGCAGCTAAGTATGGCCGGTCCTTGGAGGAAGCGAAAGAAATGACAAGAAATATGGAGGAGCAGGCATCCATGGTTGGCCTTGATTTCCGTTTCGACACCATGGTTCCCACGAACACGATGGATGCGCACCGGATTGCTAAATTCGCTGAAACAAAAGGGCTTGATCAAGAGACAGCGGAGGTCCTTTTCCGTGCCGTGTTCACCGATTCTAAAGATATCGGCGATCATGAAACCTTGATTGAACTGGCTCAGGAAGCAGGACTCGACCAAAGTGAAGTACGCCAGGTACTCGAAAGCACCGACTATATGGAACTCGTTCGCACGGAAGAAACAGAAGCTCATCAGGTCGGAGTACAGGGCGTGCCTTTCTTTGTGATCAACCGCAAATATGCCGTATCCGGCGCCCAGCCGAAAGAAATCTTCACCCAGGCACTGGAGAAAGCTTATTCAGAAGAGAAGCAGGCTCCTGCATTTGAAACATTCTCTGGACAAACCGGAGCATCCTGCACAGATGACAGCTGCGAATAATATAAGAAAATAAGGAAATAAATACCACCTCAGGTCATCCAGAATCTGGATGACCTGAGGTGGTAATTTTTTGCATTTTGAATTGGTTCCATACTATTCCCATGCCGGATCGGGATCGGCTTCCATTAATAAATCGACTAAATGTATGGAATCTATTTGATCACTCTTGCCTTCGCGTTCGACACCGAGTTTCATCTGAAGCAGACAGCCTGGGTTGGATGTTACAATTCCATCCGGCTCCACCCCGCACACATCTTTCATCTTAACATCGAGAATATCCATGGAATCTTCGTAGTTCACGATATTATATATCCCTGCAGACCCGCAGCAGAAATCTGGACGCTCGAGTTCTTTCAACTCAATTCCAGGTATGTTACGAATCAGCTGAATCGGAGCTTCCGTGACTCCCTGAACATTCGTCATATGACAGGAAGGCTGATACGTAATCGTCCGGTTCACAGGCTGATTGAACACCAACTCGTCCAACCCGGTCAGCACTTCGGAAATATCTTTTACTTTAGCCACAAACGCCAACGCACGTTCATGCCACCGTGTTCCTTTTTCAAAAAGATGATGGTATTCGATCAGTCTCGCTCCGCAGCCGCCCGCATTATTAACGATGTAATCAAACCTCTCCTCTTCAAAGGCTTCAATATTCTGCTTTGCCAGTTCGATCGATGTATCAATTTTCCCTGAGTGAGCATGCAACGCACCACAACAGGTTTGCGCTTCTGGCAGCACGACTTCCGCCCCGCTTCGCAGCAGCAGTTCAATCGTTTTCTGATTCGATTCGTAAAATACACTATCCATTATGCAGCCCGGGAAGAAAGCAACCTTTGCTGTGGCCGGACGTTTGCGAATATACCGCTTGGCGCGCTGTTCTTTTCTCCGCTTAGGCGAAGGCAAATCAGGAAGGACTTTTTCAAATTGATCCAGATGCAGCGGAGCAATTTTCGTTAACTGAAAAGTCTGCGCCACTTTCTGCAATCCGGACTTCTGATACAGCCACGTTGCGTGACCGAGGGTGTTCATCCACTTTGAGGACGGGAAGAAGGAATCGTATAAGAAATCTTCCGTCACCCGCTGGGAGGTAGATTTCGCCTCGTATTCATCAATGACTCCCATCGCTCCTTCCAGAATTTCACCGTACTGCACATTGGTCGGACAAACGGTGGTGCAAGCCATACAGCCCAGGCATTTCTCAATCGGCTCCTGCAAGTCTTCTATGCTTGCCTTCCCTTCCGCAACCATTTTCACAAGATTGATTCGGCCCCGCGGAGAATGGGTTTCCCTCTCCATCGTTTCATAGGTCGGACATGCCGGTAAGCAGTAGCCGCACTGCACACAGTCGAACGTCTTGTCGTAATTCAGCTTCTGGCTTAACGTCTGCAGATCACTCATTGCGAAGCACCAGCTTCTGCCCTTTTTCTGCGAAAATTTTGCCCGGGTTCATAATTCCATTGGGATCCCATGCTTCTTTAATGCGCTTCATCATATCGATTCCGATTTCGCCTACTTCCATTTCCATAAACGGGGCTTTCATCGTGCCAATCCCATGTTCACCTGAAAGTGTGCCGCCAAGCTCAACAGCCGCTTCAAACAACTCTTCCACCGCAAGCTCCGCTCTTTTCATTTCCTCCTGATCCCTCTTATCACACAGGATGTTAGGATGCAGATTACCATCACCTGCATGACCGAAAACGACGACTTCTACGTCGTGCTTTTCTTTGATCACCTGCAGGCGGTCAATTAAATCTGGAATTTTACTACGCGGCACGGTGGCGTCCTCTGACACTTTCGTCGGTTTAATCTTAGCAATCGCCGGTGAAACCTGTTTTCTGGCATGCCAGATTTTTTCAGCTTCTTCGCTAGTCTCGGGTACGACTGTTTCCCGGGCTCCGATATTCTCCATGATTTCTTCTATTAATCGGCGTTCAATTTTCAATGTTTCAGGGTGGCCGTCAAGTTCAATAATGACAATGGCTGCCGCGTCCACAGGCAGTCCCGCCGGCTGGAAATTTTCCACGGCTTCTATGCAGGCCTGATCCATGAACTCCATTTTGGAAGGAAGAATACCCGACGTTAAGGTTCTTGAAATGGCCTCAGCTGCTTTTCTCACTTCGTCAAAAGAGACCATTAACGTTTGGACAGCTGGAGGTTTAGGCAGTAACTTCAGGGTCGCTTCTGTAATCACTCCAAGCGTGCCTTCTGAACCGACAATCAGCTTCGTCAGATCGTAACCGGTTACATTTTTAATCGTATTGCCGCCCGTTCGAATCAGCTCTCCTTCGGGTGTAATTACTTTTAAACCAATGACATGATCCTTCGTTACTCCATACTTCAACCCGCGCGGACCGCCTGAATTCTCCGCGAGGTTGCCGCCGATAGTAGCCACATGGGCACTGCTCGGATCAGGAGCATACATAAGCCCGTGCTTTTCTGCTTCTTTATTAATATTTCCGGTTAGTACACTCGGGGATACCGTTACCGTTAAATCCTCAGGACTCATCTCAATTCGCTCGGGCCACTGGGACATATCCAGCACCATGCCTCCGTGTACAGGAAGCGGACCTCCGCTTAGGCACGTCCCCTGCCCCCTTGGATAAACCGGTATGCGATATTCATTCGCTATCTTAAGTACTTCTATAACTTCCTCATTGCTTTTTGCCTGGACGACAGCTTCTGGAAGGTGCTCTCCAAAAGAAGCATCAAAACTATAACTATAGCGGTCTGACAGGTCTGTCAAAACTTGTTTAGAAGGGATAACCTGCTTGAGCAGCTGGATCCATTGTTCCACAAAACCTTCTCCTTTCTATGAAAATATGTCATTTTCAGATAATTATTTCTAGTAAAAAGTATAAAGGAATTTTCCATAAATTGATATACTCGCGGCGCACATAATGGCTTTCTGGAGAGGTTGATCACCGTGTGATAGACCATGCAGGTAGTAAGAATCATGTAATTTGGATTATTTTATAGAAAAAGTGGACATCACTTCCAAAAGTGTCCATTTACCCAAAGACCTGGGTATACCTTTCTGATATGATAGAAAATGTTAAATATTCAAAATATTCAATCAGGAGGGTTTTTATGAAAAAGAAAAGAAAAGTTTTCTCCGCAATGGCCCTATCCGTGGGGCTGCTGGCTGGTTCAGGTTTAGGAGCCGTCCATGTTGAAGCAACCGCAAACGTTCAGGCTAAAATCCAGGAGAGTAAACAATCCATGGGCAACCTGACAGCTCCGTCTGAATCTAAAGCGTCGGATATTGTTAAAGCAGCCGTAAAAGGACAGATTGACAGTAAGCTTTCAAACTCTCAGAAAAACAATGAAAGTTACGTAGACTATCGCGTAGTAGAAGAAGCGACAGATTATAATGGGCAGGATCTAGTGAAGCTTCAGCAGACATATAAAGGGTACGACGTCTTCGGAAAAGTACTGGTCAGCCAGCTGGATCAAGGGGTTATCAAAAATGCGCTTGGAGATGTAGCCAAAAATTTAAACGGTAAAAAAGGCTTAAAGGAAAAGCAGAAAATTTCTAAGAAAGAAGCCGCAAGTTATGTGTCAGATACATACGGTTCTGATGTTGAGCTGCTTACAGATACAACGGTGGAGAAGGTCGTCTATGTAAATGATAAGGATAAAGCTTCCTTTGGGTGGAAAGTAGATTTCTCAGTAGCTGCCCCTACTTTTGCAGAAGGGTTTGTCATTCTTGATACGAAAAAAGGAGACACTCTTTTACATGCTGTGAAAGAAATGGACAGAGCTCTTTCTGATGAAACCATTCAGTATGCAAAAGGCGGCAATGGCGGTAATGGAAACGGCGGAGGCAAACCAGGTTCCAGTGCGACAGTAGTTGGTCCAGTTACAGGATCCGGTGTTGATAAAAATGGAAACTCCCGTACGTTCACAGCAAGCGAGATGTCTGATGGTACTTATGAATTAGTTGATTATACAAGAGGACAGGGGATCCTGACTTATGATGCACAGTACGCTGATTTAAATCGTGAATACCGACTTTACCCTGGTGAACTATTATCCAGTACATCTACTACGTTTTCTGACGTTGAGGGTGTCAGTGCTCACTACTTAGCAACCTCTGTTTATGAATACTACTTAAATGAATATAACCGTAATAGCTTTGATAATAACGGTCAACAGGTGAAATCGGTCGTACATGCGTGGGATTCAAGCTCAACCAATGATCCGGAAAACTGGTTCAATGCTGCAAGTGTTAACGACGGCGCCATGCTCATTTATGGAGATCCATTAGCAGGGGCTTATGATGTGGCGGGACACGAGTTTACTCATGCCATTACTTCCAGTGAGTCAGACCTCGTGTACAGCGGTGAACCGGGAGCATTAAACGAATCAATCTCGGATATCTTTGGGGTAGCTATTGAAAAGAATGTAAACAATGGATCCTTTAACTGGACAATCGGAGAGCAATCCGGAGAAGTCTTCCGCAGCATGTCGGATCCTTCTTCCATTCAATTCTCATCTACTCTCGTGTATCCAGATGACTACAATGATTACCAGAACCTTTCTTATGACAATGGCGGTGTCCATTTCAATTCCAGCATCATTAATAAAGCTGCTTACCTACTTGCAGCAGGTGGAAGTCATAATGGCGTAAGCGTACAAGGTATTGGAGAAGAGAAAGTATTTGATCTTTTCTATTATGCTAACGTTGACCTATTAACAGCCGATTCTACATTTGAAGATTTACGTAATGCGGTTGAAACCGTAGCAGTAGATCTATACGGCAGCAGTTCTTCCGAATTTCAGGCTGTAACCGCTGCGTTCGATGCCACATTAATTCCATAATCATTTCTATAGAAAAGCACCAGCGCAACATTAGCGCCGGTGCTTTTTTACATTTTGTTCCACCTCAGGTCATCCAGAATCTGGATGACCTGAGGTGGAACTTATTCCCTTTT
>NZ_JBAPTY010000071.1:0-7905 GCF_049282395.1 Halobacillus sp.
CATCATAAACCATGAGGAGGATTTCGAGCTCCTAATTTCGCAAGGTCCGGAGGGGGACGATGAAGACTTCTGCGGGATGAACATGATCGGTGAGATCCCGCAGGGCTGTTAAGCCCGAGGAAGCTCAGCACATGCCCGCGAAAAGCGAAATCGTCCCCCGAAGGACCTAACTCTCACAAAAGTCTCGAAATCAAGTCTTCAAGTAATGGGAGCTTTACTTTAAAATCAATATGGCAGATTTAAGAGGGTCAAAAAATGCGTGCTAATTGAAAGCTGGATAGGGATGATCCAGCTCTTCTGTACTTCCATAGAGAGAGTGAAAAAATCTCCAAAAGAAAAAGGTAAAAGAAGAATAATAAGGAGGTTGAAGAATGAATTCTTTTTTTATTTCAATCATTATTATGGCTATAAGTGTAGCAGCATTGTTTCTTGTGTTCATACTTGTTCTTCTAAAAAGGAGTAACAATAAGAAGTGAACACGAGTCTCAGATATAATAAGCCCTTCTGTTCATGAACAGAAGGGCTTATTAATTATGGAAAAGTTTCATCAAGTATCTTGTTTTAATTGCTTTAAAAGCTCTAAAGTGTTTTCATATTCCTTTTCGAGAAGCATTCGATCTTCATTCACTCCCGGCATACTTAATCGACTAATCAGTTCGGACAGTTTAGTTTCCAGAGTCATCAAATTGTATACGTCTTCCTCTGCTTTCTGTGGTTTATTCAAGGACTCCTGCCATTCTTGCCACGTTCCATCAAAATAGTTCAGTTTTTCCTGTTTGATGATCCATAACTGATCCGCTGTTTTCTCCACAAACGTCCGGTCATGGGTGACGTACAGAATCGTTCCCGGATAATCATGCACTAATTTTTCCAAAGCTTCAATTGCTTCTATATCCAAATGATTGGTCGGTTCATCTAATATAAGCAGCTGTGCTTCACTGACAAGCATTCTGGCTAGAACAAGCTTCACTCGTTCTCCGCCGCTTAATACCTGAATCTTTTTATGGATATCTTCCTCATAAAATCTGAGTCTCGCGAGAATAATCCGAATCATGGACTCTTCTAAACGACTCGTTTTCGATACATAGCCTAAAACCGTCTCCTCATCCGGAAGCGCTCCCATATTCTGATGAAAATATTCGGTTTTAACTCCTTTTGGAAACAATTCTTTATGATGATCAAGCAAATGCTTCAGAAAAGTAGATTTACCAGCTCCGTTTGCGCCTACAAATGCGGTCTTTGAACCTGTTTTCAGTAAAATGTCGTCTATGTGAAAAAGAAATCTGTCTCCAGCCTGGATATTTACCTCTCTTAACTGACAGATATACTTACTATGGATCTTCGACAGGTGGTCCATTTCCAGCTTTACATGATCCCATTCAAATGGTTTGTCAGCACGCTCTAAACGATCCAGGCGGCGTTCAAGAGTTTTCCCTGTCCGCTCCACTTTCTTTTGTCTAGCCGCTGCTTTATTTTTACCAAGCTGCCATTCAGAATTCCCCATACGCCTGGGAGGCTTCTTCATCCCTTTGGATTGGGTACGCTTTTGCTCAATACGTTTTTCAATTCTTTTCTTTTCCTGAAGGTACTGTACATGCTTTTCCATCTGTTGCTCTCGTTCCTGTTGTTTTTGCTGCAGATAAAAGGAATAGTTTCCATTAAACACTCTAAGTTTCCCTTTTTCCAGTTCCCAGATTTTATCGCACGTGCGGTCAAGAAGTGTTCGATCATGAGAGACGATCACACAGGCCCCTGAATACTTCCGCAGCTGCTCCTCTAATTCCTCCATCCGGGACCAGTCCAAATCGTTCGTCGGTTCATCTAAAAACAACAGCTGGGCCGCATCCTGAAAAATAGCTTCGAGTTTGGCAAGCGTACGTTCACCGCCGCTTTGACAATCTTCCTTTGTTTCCTTATGAATTTGTTCTAATCGGTCATACGCTGTGTACCACTTCACCTGAGGAAGAATATCCAGTTCTCCGGTTAAGTAGCGAAGGAGCATAGTCTTACCCTGACCGTTCCTTCCCACTAAACCGATTTTTTCACCCTCGTGCACAGCTAACTCTTTTATATCCAGCAATGTTCGTTCACCGATCGAATAGTGGATATTTTTGGCATTCATCAATAACATAAATAGACCTCCCTGTACGCTCCAGAGAAGTCATAGTCTGCTGCTTTGGCCACCTCTAAGAAAGCATAAAGGTGCCCTAAAGCCAACGTTTAAAGAAAGACAGACTAATCCTGTATCTGGAACGAGTAAAATTTCTTATTTACATACTCGTATAGTGACAGGATTAGTACTTCATCGCTTTAAACGTCAGTCCCTTCTAAATTATCTTCATTTATTATATGATGAACGGGAATATATTTGCAAGAAAATTCGGAAAGGGTGGTACAGCATGGGGAAGGTCGTGTTATACATTGCGCAAAGTCTGGATGGTTACATTTCCAGAGAAGACGGTTCGATTGACTGGCTTTGGGATGGACAAGATAGCGGGACAGATTATGGTTTTGAAGCGTTTTTCAATCAAATGGACACCGTGATCCTGGGGAGAAAAACCTATGAACAAATCTTTGAATTAACGAGCGAGTTTCCTTACCAATCCAAAGATGTCTATGTAGTAAGCCGTACGAAAGAAGGTCACGATTCCTATGCCACCTTCATTCAGCCCGAACAAATTCTTCCGCTGTTGAATGTAATAAAAGCAGATAAAAATATCTGGCTAGTGGGAGGAGCACAGTTGATTGACCATTTTGTAAGCATGGGGCTTATTGATGAATACCATCTGGCGATCCAGCCCACCTTAATCGGCAGCGGGATTCCTCTCTTCAAGCCACATCAAAAAGAGCAGCAGCTTGATCTGCTGCGTACAGAAAAGTTCGATGATGGGATGATCGTTCTCACTTATCAGCTTAAATAAACGGGTGGATTCTATGATCACTTCCCCCGTATAGCAATAGAAAGGAATACTGCATAAGCATGTAAAGGAGAAGTTCTATGTTTCCAGACAAATTAAAACAAGGGGGCGAAATACGGGTGGTCTCCCCTGCCGAGAGCTTATCTATTATTGCTGAAGATCAGCGTAAGCTTGCCATTCAGCGCTTGGAACAACTTGGTGTCCGTGTTAGTTATAGTACATATGCAGAGATAAACGATGAATCTGCTCTTTCCCAATCTATTGAAAAAAGAGTCTCTGATCTTCATGAAGCTTTCAACGACGAGCGCGTTACCATGATCCTTACTACAATTGGAGGTTTTGACAGCAATCAGCTGCTGCGTTATCTGGACTATGACCTGATCCGCCAAAACCCAAAAATCTTCTGTGGTTTTTCAGATATTACGATTCTATCAAATGCCATTTATCAAAAAACTGGACTCGTTACCTATAACGGCCCCCATTTTTCTACATTCGGCATGAAAAAAGGAATGGAATACACGTGGGAACATTTTCGACAGATGTTTACTCAAACAACCCCTTACTTTATAGAGCAAGCGGACTACTGGAGTGATGACCGCTGGTTCCTCGATCAGGATAACCGTCAATTTTATACAAATGAAGGCTATACTGTGATCAATGAAGGGTCGGCGACAGGAAGGACGCTTGGAGGGAATTTATGTACATTAAATCTTCTTCAGGGGACCGAATTCATGCCTGCACTTGAGAACACGATTCTTTTTCTTGAGGATGATGAAATGACCATTCCGCAAACCTTTGACCGTGATCTTCAGTCCCTGATTCATCAGCCTGGGTTTGATCAAGTGAAGGGACTTGTCATCGGCCGGTTTCAAAAAGAATCAAACGTTAGCCTGGATCACATCCACGCGATCATTAAATCGAAGGAGGAACTCTCAAACATCCCGGTCATTGCTCAGGCGAGCTTCGGCCACACCACACCGCAATTCACGTTTCCTATTGGCGGGAAGGCTGCCATTCAAGCTTCCGGTCAAAAAGCTTCTATTCAGATGATAGAGTATTAACTGCACCTTCATACACCAAACAAAAGGACGGGCTGACCCGTCCTTTCTGCTGGTTTATTCGTTAACCAAATCGTATACTTTATATACTTTTCCATTCTCGATATCTTTAGGTTCATTAATCAAATCCATAAGAATGGATGCTACTTCATGAGGGGATCTCAGCTGACCTTCTTCCTTCATCTGTTTAAATTTATCTACGTCTTTAAACTCCTCTTTAGAAGATGCACGTATTTCTCCTTGCATATCCGTGTCCATAACTCCGGGGCTGAAAGCCAATATAACATGCTTGTTCCCTTCCTGCTCCAACGCAAGGGTGGAAGTAAACCGATTAATAGCTGCTTTTGCACTGCTATATGTACTCCACCCGTGAACCGGACGTTCAGCTGCACCGGAAGTGATATTAATAATAGAGGTCCCGATTTCTTTTTTATTCGCTTCTGCAAGACAACGATTAATCAAAAGAACAGGAGCTGTCACATTTACCTGAAAATGCTTTTGAACAGAAGCAGGCTCTAATTGTCCCACCGGGTTAATTGGCTCAATCACTCCTGCATTATTTACCAGATAGACATAGTGGGTATCTTCGTGAAAAGCTTCATTAACAATCTTCTCAAGACCTTCCTCCAATTGGCCAGGGTCACTCAGGTCACATGAAATGTGGGTATAGCTTACCTTTCTTTCATCAGCCAGTTTCTGTAAAGATTTATTTTCGTTTCTGGATACAGAGATTAAGTGCACATTCTTCTCAATAAACTGTTTCGCAATGGACTCACCAAGTCCACGTGATGTTCCGGTAACAATAGCATACTGCATTTAAAAATCCTCCTTTTATCAGCTATTTCTCATTATTCCCGTCTTCCTGAATAGAAAACCTAACCGTGCCCGCAGACTGCTTTACATCTATAATAGCAGCGTATATGATAAATGAAGCACGAGTTTGACTGATAGAAGAAGGAGTCTGACATGAAGTATCTCTACTTATTTATCATTTATGCAGGCGGGCTCGTAATCTCCAGTCTGGGTCTTGCCCTTATTATTAAATCTGGTTTGGGAGTAGGACCTGCCGATAGTATAGCTGTAGGTCTATCTATGCGCTTTCCGGTTACGGTAGGATCCGTTATGATTGCAGCTTTTGTCATTTTACTGCTGCTCAATGCGTGGCTTGAAAAAAAACGCCCGCAGTATGAATCTCTCATCCCCATTATTATAAGGGGCCGTACCGTAGATCTGTTTTTATACGGGATGCTTGAAAACGCAAATTATGAAGTATGGTGGACTCAGTGGGGAACTTTTTCCCTGGGATTGCTCGCTACGGCTTTGGGCGTTGCTGTTTACTTACGCACTCCCTTCCCGCGGATCCCGCTTGACCACTTTATGATGATTATGAATGAAAAAACCAAACAGTCCAAAGGCTTTATCCGGATTATAGCAGAATCAGCTATGGCTCTTGTCGGCTATCTTTTAGGCGCTCCAGTGGGCATAGGAACACTTATCGTCGCTTTATTATTAGGACCCTTTATTCAATGGTCTTATTTCTGGGCGCGGCCGATTACCAGGCTATGGTCAGATTCCGCCCGTTCTTCAAGTGCGTCGGACTGAATGACGAAGAAAGCGTGAAACATAGCCGTTTCACGCTTTTTTATACTTCTTATTCATCGGTAAAATTAAGTTTCGTTACTCCAGTTTCTTCTAGCTTCTGACCAATTTTCTCTTCTATTTGCACACGTTCTTCCATCATTTCATCGGTCATCTTATCCTGATTCGACCCATAACGCTCGGCCATTTCTTTATCAGCGAGTTTTTCGACCAGCTTATCCCAGAAACTGAACTCATCGTATTCCTCTACGTACGTATCGAGCAGCTTAGATTCATAATCAACATCCAGATCATAAACGTCCACTTCCTCCTGATGAACAACTCGATCCTCAAGCCCCGCTTCTTTATACTTGGCAAGCACAAGCTCTCGTACATCCTCAAACTCGTCATCCAGTTCCATGCGGGTGGAATTAACCATCCAAGTGCCCAAATATACGGTCTCTACTAATTTTTCATACTGTTTCTGAGACAACTCAAGATTGACTTTTCCCATTCTTATTCCTCCATTTCATCAATGGTTCGTTGGAATTATATCATAATTCCTTTCTATAACTCCAAAGAACAAAAAACGGTATGCCGGCCCAGGGGCAAGCATACCGCTATTTTTAATTATTGAGCTTTTTGATTGCTGCTGAAGATTGAGGCATCCGGAGATATACCGGCTTCCTTTTCGTAGCGCTGCTGTAGAAGACGCGTCACAGCCCCTGGATTTCCATCTCCAATCTGCAGATGATCCACTTTTAAGATCGGCATAATCTCAGATGTACTGCTGGATAAAAACAATTCATCTGCGTATTGAAGATCTTCAATTTGAAACGATTCTTCTACAAAATCAATATTCTGGGAGTCGCAGAAAGCTTCTACACGCATTCTTACACACCCATGCAAAATGTTTTTCTTAGCTGGGTGTGTATAAACCTTGCCATTCTTCACCATATACACATTGGAAGAACTACATTCGGTAACTTCGCCGTCTTTATGAAGCACCGCTTCGTAACAATTCTGTTCTTCAGCTGCTTGTTTGGCCATAACATTTGGAAGCAGATTCAGGCTTTTAATGTAGCACCAGTCCCAGCGCACATCTTCATGGGTAATGGTGTGGACGCCTCCTGCTATTAAATCCGTTGGACGCGGCAAATCTTTCACATAAGCGTACAGATTAGCTGCTGTGTCCTTAGGAAACGCATGATTCCTCGGCGCAGAACCACGGGTGATTTGTAAGTACACTTTCGCATCGCTTTCTACCTGGTTGAGTTCCAGTAAATGTTTTAAGTGATCATACATTTCTTCCTGTGTATAAGGCACATTTATTTTTACAGCGGCTGCTGATCGATATAAACGCTCTACATGCTCTTTTAACAGATAAAATTTGCCGTTATAGATACGGATAACTTCGTAAATGCCATCGCCGAATTGCAATCCCCGTTCCTCAAACGGATAGCGGAGTTCATCCTGATGAATAAAATCATCTTCTGTTAGTATGCGATCATAAATTGTCATGAGATCGTCCTCCTTACAAATTCATTCATTAACGCCTAGTTTATCAAAAAAATTTATATTCAAACACGTTTTTACTTATAATCCATCATTTCCCCTACAGTTCCTCCTGAAATGTAGAGGGATGATTGGAAATGAGTGTACCGAAGTTTTTTCCTTTGCACAAGTCCATCATGACTCCCGACTGATTAAAATTAAAGATGTGTACAGGTACTTGATGGTCCCTAGCTAACAATAAGGCCGATTGATCCATTACCTGAATATCCTGTAGTAAAACATCATTATAATTTAAATTTCCATATAGTTTAGCATCCTGATTTGTAACAGGATCCGCTGTATATACTCCATTCACTCCCTGCTTGGCTACGAGAATGGAATCGCACTCCAATTCAATCGCACGCTGGACGGCAGGGTAATCGGTCGTTACAAAAGGCTGGCCGTTTCCACCCGCCAGAATGATAATATAACCTTTATCAAGATGGTACATGGCTTTTAAGCGTATATAGGGTTCAGCTACGGAAGTAATCGGGATCGAGGTCATTACCCGGACTTCTTTCTCTGTTTTATTTTTTAAAACCCCGCGAAGCATTAGACTGTTAATTACAGTGCCTATAGTTCCTATATTATCAGCTTCAACTCGATCGATTCCCCACACTTCTGCCGTTTTTCCCCTGAAGATATTACCTCCGCCTACTACCAGGGCAACCTCCACACCGGCTTCCGTCAGATTCAGAATTTCATTCGCTATATGTTCCAGGCTGGTATGATCAAAATTTTCCTGACTGTCCCCACTGAGTGCTCCTCCGCTGATTTTCAACAGTACTCGTTTATAC
>NZ_JBAPTY010000072.1:0-2462 GCF_049282395.1 Halobacillus sp.
TTCGTATGGATGAGGAAAACCCATCATATACTATAAAAAGTGTTTTCAAATTCAGGAAAAAGAGCTATGATGTTCTATGGAACAAGCCTGGATGAGGGGGTCATACCATGAAACGTGCTCGAATAATTTATAACCCGACCTCTGGGAGAGAACTCATTCGTAAAGTCCTCCCTGATATTCTGCAGCGGTTTGAACAAACCGGCTACGAAACATCGACACATGCAACCACCCGTGCCGGAGATGCGATCGAAGCTGCAAAATACGCTGTAGATCGGGAGTTTGATGTAGTCGTAGCTGCCGGTGGGGATGGAACCATTAATGAAGTGATTAATGGTATTGCCGAACAGGACCACAAACCGAAGCTCGGCATCATTCCAGTCGGGACAACTAACGATTTTGCACGTGCGTTAAATATACCAAGAAATATTCATAAGGCCGTCGATATCATTTTGGAAGAGCATACTCAGCCGCTGGATATCGGCCGCGTGAACGGTCATTACTTTATGAACATTGCCGGGGGAGGAAAGATCACCGAGATTTCCTATGAAGTTCCTAGCAAGCTGAAAACCATGATCGGACAGCTGGCCTATTATCTTAAAGGAATTGAAATGCTGCCTTCGATCCGTCCGACACGCGTCGAAATAGAGTATGACGGCAAATGGTATGAAGGAGAGATCATGTTATTTCTCGTTTCCAATACCAACTCCGTCGGCGGTCTGGAGAAACTGGCTCCATCGGCCCGCATGGATGATGGATTATTCGACTTAATGATTATTGAAAAAATGAACATTGCCGAATTCGTCCGTCTCGCCACACTTGCGATTCAAGGCAACCATTTGAATCATCCGAAGTTCATTCACACCACCGCAAGCCGCGTGAAGGTGAAGACGGATGAGAAAATGCAGTTGAACATTGATGGTGAGTTCGGCGGCATGATGCCGGGAGAATTTGTGAATCTATACCGCCACCTGGATTTCTTCTTACCGAAGGATAAATTTCCAGGCGAATTAGAAGAATCGTGAAGCGCTGCTGTCCTATCCGGGGCAGCGGCGTTTTCTAATGGTTTCATGAAACACTAGAATTTGTGATAAACTACGAACACAGAGTCTAAGTAGAAAAGGACGGATGAATGATGGCAAAACCAAAGCCGCCCGTACAGAAGAACCAGACCATAAACCTGACGTTTGAGGATTTAACCCATGAAGGCAATGGGGTAGGGAAAGTGGATGGCTATCCGCTCTTCGTACCGTATGGTCTTCCCGGGGAAGAAGCCGAAGTAAAAGTCGTCAAAGTGAAAAAGAACTTTGGCTTCGGTAAGCTCTTGAAGGTAAAAGAAGAAAGCGAAGACCGTGTCGAGCCGCCATGTGATGTGTATTACCAGTGCGGCGGCTGCCAGCTGCAGCACATGAGCTATAGCATGCAGCTTGAGATGAAGCACAATCAGGTGAAAAACGCGATGAAGAAAATCGGACACCTCGAACACGTTCCTGTCCACGAAACGATCGGAATGGCCGACCCGTGGCGCTACCGTAATAAAATTCAAATTCCCGTCGGACAAAAAGAAGACGGAAAGCTCAAGACCGGCTTTTACCAGAAGCGCAGCCACAACATTATTGATATGGATACGTGTATTATCCAGGATGAGCTGAACGACCGCATGGTGGAAACCGTAAGGCACATCGCCACGGAACTCAGCATCTCAGCTTATGATGAAGACACCCATCGCGGCACGCTGCGTCATATTATGGTCCGCACCGGGCAGACAACGAAAGATATTATGATTGTGCTCGTAACCAAAACGAAGAACCTGCCTGAACAGGACAAGCTGATTGATGAAATCCGTGACGCTTTTCCAAGTGTGAAGTCCATTGTTCATAACGTGAATAATCAGAAGACCAATGTGATTCTCGGCAAAGAAACCAAAGTCATCTGGGGCGACGAATACATCTACGATATGATCGGCGATATTAAATTCATGATCTCACCAAAATCGTTCTATCAGGTCAACCCGACCCAGACGAAGAATCTATATGACAAAGCGCTCGAATACGCTGACCTTCGCGGCGGCGAAACCGTCATTGACGCCTACTGCGGCATTGGCACGATCTCCCTTTTCCTCGCCCAGCAAGCGAAAAAAGTGTACGGCGTCGAAGTCGTTCCCGAAGCCGTTACCGATGCGAAGAAAAACGCCCGTCTGAATAAAATGGACAACGCTGAATTTTATGTCGGACAAGCCGAAGAGCTGATGCCATGGTGGCGCAACCAAGGGCTCCGCCCGGACGTGATCGTGGTCGATCCACCACGTAAGGGCTGCGATGAAGAGCTACTTAAAGCCATGCTTGATATGGAACCGGAGCGTATCGTCTATGTATCGTGTAACCCTTCGACGCTCGCACGGGATTTGCGTGTTCTTGAGGATGGGGGATATGCGACACAGGAGGTTCAGCCGGTGGATATGTTCC
>NZ_JBAPTY010000073.1:0-1713 GCF_049282395.1 Halobacillus sp.
TCCTAATGTAAGAAGGAATTGAGAAATTCGGAACCAGATTTTTTTCATGATCCCACTCCTTTAAACTGCTAAGAATTCTAAGAGCTCAGAGTAAGATAAATTGTTTCCTGATAACTTTAATAACTTCCTGACTCTTAATCGTTTTGATTTAATATGCGTTTAACCGCTCTTATTTGCCCACGATGGTTGATTTCGTCTTCCATCACATGAAACCACAGGTAGTATTGATTATAAGGAACACCGTGACTCCACTTATCTTCTTCCAACAGCCACTGATCATTTTTAGCGGCTAGTGTGGCCATTGTGTTTACCCGAACTTGATTTAATTGATCTATGTAATAGTCTACAGGTTGATGGTGGATCTTTTCTCTAGCCTGGTCTCCAAGCTCTAGAGGCAGTTTCCAGTCAGCGTACTCCTGCACTGTTAAGTCTCTTTTTTCAAAAGACACTACTTGATGCACAAATTCGATGGATGCGATATGCATTAACAGTGCACCGATGGTGTTCGATGACTGATCCGTAAGAGCATCTAAATCTGCCTGGCTCAGATTAGCAATCTCTTGCAAAGTAACCTCCCGTGTGTGCTCAAGCATCGATACAAGCTCCCCTATTTTTTCTGTATAGCCATCATTTGATTTTATGCGGTAATCCATCTTCTTCCCCCTTTGTTTGTATATTTTAGGTTACCAGAGTTTAGTGAAAATCATAGTCTGGTATTTTCCATCATTCCGTTATATGCTGAAGATGGTATAAGAAAAGGACCGCTGTATAAGCCTCCCTGTGTTCGAATTAATCCTGTTCCTGTTTATTACGGAAATACTCCACCGCTTCCCGCAATCGTTTATTTTCCTGTTTTAAGGCTTCTACATCTTCCTCGTGGATCCATTTGTAGAGCAGCAAGACGCTGACTATTATTAGACAAATCCACCATCCGATCAAAGAGAACCATTCCGGTTCATGACGATACTCATAATAAAATTGGCTGACATGAAAGTGGGTAAAATGTATCAGCGCTACAAACGATATAAGCAGCCAATTCCACCAGGGCCCTTCTTTTTTTCCATTGGTCTTTTTATATTTAATGGACCATGCCCAGTAGCCGATTACCAGAACGATAAACCAGATAAAGACGCCCCATGAGGTTGAACCAAAGAACATATGATCCTCTCCCATCTCTGTTTTCATGATTATTTTAATGGTCGAAGCTCTGATCCTTTTCTAATAAAGGTGCTTTCTAAGCCCCTACGAATAACAGCATAATTCAATCGTCATTCATCTATATCGTATTACGCAGGCTTCTTTCTTACGCTATGACTTGCATAAATAATAAATGCCAAAATGAAGGGATACATCAACACCCCGCCGATAAGGACTAAACCAAGTACTGGAGCAGGATCGTCTGCCGGATGATTAATGGGAAAAACTGACACAAACATGTAAGTCATAAAAATAAAATAAGGAAACCAGAGTATCACCGTGAGGTAATCTGATTTCCGTTTCTCCATCCATCGGGTAAGGACCAGGTAACAAACGACCGCTCCCCCAACCACCCAAATTCCGAGAAGGAGCATTGACACATTGACCACCACGCTTAACTCCATGTTTAACAGCCTGCTGAGCCGATAAGTATTAACCATCAGCTCAGCCGCTGCAAAAAAGAGGAAAGCAACTAGTATACTGACTGCATTTATTTTCCCAAAGTAAGCCATACAT
>NZ_JBAPTY010000074.1:0-3933 GCF_049282395.1 Halobacillus sp.
AATATAAAGTACAAACCCAACAGGGAGCACAATACCTGCCGTGGCTACGTCCCAGACAAAACCGCTGTCCCACCATACGATTTTCTGCTTATAGATTATTTTTGTAATTATTTTCAGCGAAAGCTGATTGAGAAAAATTTGTGATAATGCGTATGTAATGATCGGGATGGCATCCGTTATAGAGGAAACGGCTTCTCCCGCATGCTCTCCACCCAAAGCATAATATACTTGAGCTGATAGGAAGGATATAGCAAGAAACATCAGGAAATTAATAGGAATTCGATGAGAGGAGGTACGGTCCACGCGAACCTTCAAAAATAAAAAGAGCAAAGATACTTGGGAGATGATAATTTCTACAAATAATCCATATTGTAAAAAAGCCGCAAATGCTATTCCATGAGTAAAGAATACAGGGTTATCTCCAATCCGAAGAGGAAAGAGGGCTACGACGGAGGCAAGTATGACAAAAGACCCAATTTCCAATATATTTACGTGGAGGGGCGGGTCCAGCCAACGATACAGCAAGTAGATGCTCGAAGGCCATAGACATACCCAAAGTACCCATATCTTGATTCTATTGTCCCTTTCCATCCTCGCACCCCACCCTTGACAATATTTCCTATTTTAGGAAAAATTAAGTAACTAGAATGTTACCATACCAGGAGTTAATATTCAAAATATTTCCTTATTTCTGAAATAAAATAGAGGGATCCTGTGATCAGTAAAACATCTCCCGTTTTCATTGTGGACGTAGCCTGCCTGATTGCCTGAACATAATCAGAGACAGTTATAGTATCAGCTATAGGGGAGAGATCAGTTAGCTCACTGCCCATCATCGCTCTGGGGAATTCAAAGGTAGTCATATAGGCGACATCGACAACCTCTTTTAGAATCTCAAGCATATTTTCCACTGGTTTGTCTTCTAAAGCAGAATAAATAAGATGGACACGTTTCCCGTTAAAATGCTGTTTCATAGTATCTACTAGTGCCCGTGTCCCTTCTTCATTATGGGCGCCATCAATAATGGTGACAGGGTTTTTACGAATTGTTTCAAAACGGGCTGGCCAGTAAGTTCTAAGCAGACCTCTGCTGTATTGAGTACGATTTATATCCACCCCCATTTGTTTCAGGTGCTCCATCGTCTGAAGGGCGAGAGCTGCGTTATCTACCTGATGCCGGCCTTTCATAGGACTAAGCAAATCTCCGGAATGAAATGATGAATTTATAAATTCAAAGGACTCCCCTTCAAGTGAGCTTTTTTTATGTTCCACTTGAAAATCTTCCCCTAAAATTGACACCGGAGCCTTATAAACCGAAGCCTGCTCTTTCAAAACACTTAAGACAGATTCTTCTTTTGCCCCAGTAATAAGAGGTGTATTGGTTTTAATTATTCCTGCTTTTTCGTATGCAATCTGTTCACGTGTATTCCCTAAAATATTTATGTGGTCAAGACCGATATTTGTAATTACTGTTAAAAGGGGCTGAATGATATTCGTGGAATCATACCGACCACCTAGACCGGTCTCAAACAATACAAAGTCCAGCTTTTTCTGAGAATAGTAAAGCATAGCCATGGCCGTAATAATTTCAAATTCTGTTGGTTCACCAAGAGATGTGTCTTTCAACTTTTCTGCCAAAGGTTTGATTGCTTCTGTTAAAGCAGCAAGTTCAGCATCAGGAATGGCTTCCCCATTAACACTGATTCTTTCATTAAACCTTATAATGTAGGGAGATGTGAATGTTCCTACATCGTAACCTTGCGATTGCAATAGATTACTTAAAAAAGTCACTGTCGAGCCTTTTCCATTTGTACCCGCGATGTGAATAGCGTTCAGCTTATTCTCTGGGTGCCCCAGTTCTTCCATCATCCACTCCATCCGCTTTAATCCAGGTTTGACTTTAAATTTTTCTCTAGAATGTATCCATTGGATGGCTTCCTGGTAGTTTGGCATGTCATTCCCTCTTTTCAAAAAGAGGAGAGTACTCCTAAGAATACCCTCCAGCTTCTTTTATGCTTTTAGTTCCTCGATACGCGCTTCAACTTTGGTACGCTTATCTAAATAGTCGTTCTCTTTTTCACGTTCCTCTTCTACAACATGTTCCGGTGCTTTTTTCACAAATCCTTCATTCGCCAGTTTCTTCTGAACACGGCTGACTTCCTGATCCCACTTTTTCCATTCTTTCTCCAGGCGTTTGATTTCATCTTCAATATTGATTAAGCCTGCTAAAGGAAGGTATAGCTCCGCGCCTGTAATAACAGATGACATAGCCTTTTCAGGAGCCTGAAGATCAGTTGCAATCGTTAATTCACTTGGATTACAGAACTTCTCCAGGTAATCACGGTTCTTTTCAAGTTCACTAACTACATTTTCGTCCTTCGCCTGAATCATTAACTGAATTTCTTTAGACATTGGAGTGTCTACCTCTGCACGGATGTTACGAACCGAGCGGATAATGGAAACGAGACGATCCATTTCCTGAACGGCTTGCTCGTTATGGAATTCATCTCGTACTTCAGGCCATGAAGCCTGGGTGATGGACTCCCCCTGATGAGGCAGGTGCTGCCAGATTTCTTCAGTGATGAAAGGCATAAACGGGTGCAGCATACGCATGATCTGATCAAGCGTGTAAGCTAAAATAGACCTTGTGGTATGAATTCTTGCCGTGTCCTCCCCGTATAAAGGAAGCTTAGCCATTTCAATATACCAATCGCAAAAATCATCCCAAATGAAGTTGTACAGATGTCTTCCCGCTTCACCAAACTCATATTTATCAATATTTTGTGTAACTTGCTGGATGGTCTGATTTAAGCGAGTAAGAATCCATTGATCCGCAACGGATTTTTCACCAGAAAGATCAATATCCTCGTACTTCAAATCACCCATGTTCATTAAGGCAAATCTGGAAGCGTTCCAAATTTTATTGGCGAAATTCCATGTCGATTCTACTTTTTCCCAATGAAAGCGTAAATCCTGACCAGGTGAAGATCCAGTCGATAAGAAGTATCGAAGCGAGTCCGCACCGTACTGGTCGATTACATCCATTGGATCTACACCGTTACCAAGGGACTTACTCATCTTACGACCATCCGCATCCCGAACAAGTCCGTGGATAAGAACATCTTCAAATGGACGACGTCCTGTAAATTCAATGGATTGGAAGATCATGCGGCTGACCCAAAAACCAATGATGTCGTAACCCGTAACCAATACGTTTGTAGGGAAATAACGCTTGTAGTCCTCACTGTTTTCATCCGGCCACCCCATCGTTGAAAAAGGCCAGAGAGCTGAAGAGAACCATGTGTCCAGTACATCTTCATCCTGTATCCAGTTCTCCACATCTTTCGGCTCTTCTTTACCTACGTAAATTTCTCCTGTCTCTTTATGATACCATGCAGGAATTCGGTGGCCCCACCAAAGCTGACGCGAAATACACCAATCACGCGTGTTCTCCATCCAGTGTAGATAAGGTTTTTCAAAGCGATCGGGCACAAATTGTACTTTGTCTTCCCCTTTTTGTAAATCTACAGAAGCTTCAGCCAGGGGATTCATATCCACAAACCATTGAGTAGACAGATAAGGTTCTACAACAGCCCCACTACGCTCGGAATGACCAACTGAATGAAGGTGTTCTTCAATTTCAAAAAGCACGCCTTCTGCCTGAAGATCTTTAACAATTTGCTTGCGGCAATCAAATCGATCCATTCCCTGATATTTTCCTGCGTTCTCATTCATACTGCCATCTTCATTCATAATGAGTACACGCTGTAAATTGTGGCGATTTCCTATTTCAAAATCATTCGGGTCATGAGCAGGAGTGATTTTAACAGCTCCGGAACCAAATTCCATATCCACATAATCATCTGCCACAATCTCAATTTCTCTTCCCACGATAGGTAGTATAGCTTTCTTGCCAATTAAGTGCTGGTAGCGT
>NZ_JBAPTY010000075.1:0-4776 GCF_049282395.1 Halobacillus sp.
GCTTCGTACTTCGGCTGACGCACCGTCGTAAGAGGAGGGTGGACATACGCGGATAATTGAATATCATCAAAGCCTACTATGGATACGTCATCAGGAACAGAGATCCTCTTTTCATCAAATGCCTGAAGACCGCCAAGGGCCATTTCATCGTTCGCATAAAAAATAGCATCTGGTAAGTTTTGTTGAGCGATCAACATCTTCGTTGCCCGATAACCCCCTTCTCGAGTAAACTCCCCTCCCATTTTAAAACGTGACTGAAAAGGCAAGTCATGGTCTTTCAATGCATCGATATATCCCTTAAAACGTTCTTCGTTATCATGAGAATCGTTCGGTCCACTTACAAATCCAATGGACCGGTGGCCTTTCTGAATCAGGTGCTCAGTCGCCTGATACCCCCCCTGGCGGTTATTAACCTCCACATGAATGGCATATGGATTCTCTACATCGCGGTCCAGCACAACTATAGGAAAGTCCTCACGAGCAGATGCTTCAATCATTTCTGTAGAAATATTGGTAGCTAAAATGATCGCTCCATCTACACGCTTCTCCCTTAAAAACTTGGCCGCTGTCGACCGGTCTCCTCCGACAGAACTGCAAGCAATCAAATCATATTGATTACTTGCAGTCACTTCCTGAACCCCCTTAATTAATTCAGAAAAGTAGGGGCCGGACATATCACTTAAGATTAAGGCAATCGTATTTGTTTTCGTTCGTTTCAGGTCCGATGCAAATCCGTTCTTCTGATAGTTTAACTCTCTTGCGGCTTTCAGAACTTTATCAATCGTTGCTGAACTGACTTTCCCACTGCCATTTAAGGCGTAAGAAGCCGTTGAAACAGCTACTCCTGCTCGTTTAGCCACATCTTTTATCGTAGCCATTGAAATCCTCCATCTATATGGGTTCGTTACTTCTATTGTATCAGTTTTTAAACCCTTACGTTTTACTTGAGACCGGACATGGTAAACCCTTCCACAATATACTTTTGGAAGAAAGCAAAAATAATGATGATCGGAACGACCATAAATGCGGCCCCGGCCATTTGTAAAGCAAAGTTACTGGCGTATTGCCCCTGCAATAAGGACAAGCCTACGGACAATGTGTAAAGACCTTCATCGTTTGCAATGATTAACGGCCATAGGAAACTGTTCCACCCCGCAATAAACGTCAGAATTCCCTGCACCGCAAAGATCGGTTTTGCGATGGGGACGACCAAACGGAAGAAAATATAAAATTCTCCTGCCCCGTCCAGCCTCGCTGCTTCAAGTAAGTCATCCGGAATGGTCGTCATGAATTGACGGAATAAGAAAATACTGAAAGCTACCGCTAAACCTGGAAGCACGATTCCCGTCATCGTATTGGTCAAACCCATCGCATTAAGTAAAAGGTAAACAGGTATCATCGTCACCTGACCGGGAATCATCATGGTAGCAAGGACAATATAAAAGATCTTCTCTCGTCCCTTAAACCTGTATTTCGCAAACCCATAACCAGCCATCGCATTAAACAGAAGCCCCAAGAAAGAGAAAAGTACAATCACTAACGTATTTCTTAAGTAGACGGCAAAATTCAAATTCGTAAACAATTCAATGTAATTCTGTATGGTGGGATTATCCGGAATAATGGCAGGAGGCATGGACAGTACCTCACTCTCCGGCTTAAACGAACTTGAGATCATCCAGATAAACGGAATCGAAACGAGGATACCACCTGCGACCATGATCAATATGACAATCGATGTTTCTAACTTACTTTTCTTTGTAGCTGCAGCCATACGTTTTCACACTCCCCTCTCTTAATATTCCGTATCTGATTTTCTGAACTTGAATTGGACCAGCGTCACGAGAATGATCATGGCAAACAGAATAAAGGACCCCGCAGCGGCGTAGCCGAATTCACTGAATTGGAAGCCTTCTTTATAAATAAATAGAGCGATAGAAATCGTTCCATCTAAAGGTCCACCGTCCGTCATGACAAATGGTTCTTCGAAGAACTGCATCCAGCCGATTAAGGTAGTCACCGTTACAAAAAAGGTCGCGTAACGTAGTAAAGGCAATGTTACATTGAACAGGACCTGAAAACGATTGGCTCCATCCATTTCTGCTGCCTCATAATACGATTTCGGTATTCCCTGAAGAGCCGCCAGGAAGATAATCATATTAATACCGATCCCTTTCCAAACCGCTAGAAGAATCAACGATATCTTGGCTATCGTCGGTTCTTCTAACCAGGGAATGCTTTCCAAAGAAAGAACCGAAAGCAGATAGTTGAACAAACCATATTCGGTGTTATACAGATATCCCCAGATTACGGCAACCGCAATAATGTTGGTAATCGAAGGCATATAAAACACAGCTCTGAATGTATTAAACAGCCAGCTCGTTCCGTAGTTGAGCAGCAAAGCAATCGATAACGAACAGATGATGACCAGAGGAACACCGATCACAACGTAAAAAAGAGTATTATAAATCGATTGAAGAAACGTACTGTCGGAGAATAAATCTTTATAGTTTTCAAAGCCGATAAATGTGATATTGGACCAGTCCGCAAGTCCCTTCAAGTTCATATCCGTAAAACTGATGACAAAAGCAATCAGGATTGGGATCAGGCTGAACAGGGATAGCAGAATGACAGCTGGTGCAATAAACATATAAGGATGCCTGTTTTTGAACTGTTTCATGGAAACCCACCTATCTGAGCATAACGATTAGAAAGGATGATGAAATGATCGAGCATCCCATCACCCCTTCTGGCCCCTATTCTTCTTCAATCAATTCCTGAGCTTCTTGTCTAAATGCCTCAAGTTCCTTTTCTAAATCGGCTCCACCTTCCGTAATTCGCTCAATGGAAGAGAGAAGTTCCTGAGCAATACGTTCAAATTGTTCCGTTTGCAGACCAGGTTTTGTATTTTCCAACTGTTTACCAAAGGTTGCATAGTTCGGATCATCTGTCATTTTCGGTTTCTCCCATGCTTCTGTACGGGAAGGCAGCGTATTCGATTCCTCAAGCCAGTCCATCTGTGTATCTACATCAGTCATAAAGGAAATGTATTTAAGCGCTCCTTCTACGTTGTCTGCACTTTCAAAGACAGAAAGATGAGATCCGCCCATGCTTGACGTATTGGTTTCCTTGGTAGGCATAACCGCTGTGGCCCATTTCCCTTCTAGATCCGGCGCCTGATCATTAATAATATTGATCATCCACGGTCCGCTGAAGAACATCGGTTTTGAACCGGACTTAAAGGCTTCTACAATGTCGACCCCTTCCTGCGTAGGACTTAATCCTTCTTCAAAGTAGCTTGTGTAATACTCCAATGCTTCCTTAAATTCAGGTGAATCAAAGTTAAGCTCATTTTGCTCAAGATTCGCTTCGTACCCATTCTGCCAGGCAAAAATAAATGGAGTGATCTGGTCATTACGATCAATATCAAGACCATAGGAATCTTCTCCTCTTGCGCCAAGTTTTGTAGCGGCGTCTTTCATTTCATCCCAGGTCTTTGGTGCTTCTTCATAGCCTGCTTCTTTCAGGAGATCCGTACGATAATAGATGACACGAGTGTCCACGTACCAGGGAATCCCGACCACCTGATCGCCATGTTCCATAGTCGTAACCGAGCCCTCAAAGAAGTTTTCTTTTGCAAAGTTAGGATAGTCTCCCATGTATTCAGACAAGTCCTTGAGAGCCCCCGCTTCAGCAAATTCCGGCACCCAGGTCGTTCCTAATTGGACAACGTCCGGTCCATTACCAGATGCAACAGCCGTTAACAATTTGTCATGTGCCGTATCCCATGGTATAGCCTGTACATCGACAGTCAAATCGGGATTGTTTTCTTCGAATGTTTTACTGAATTCCTGAAGTTTTTTACCTTCTTCCCCCATCGCCCACACCGTAACGGTATTTTCATCTCCCTGCGACGACGAACTGTTCGAGCATCCTGCCAGCACCATTGAAAGAATAAGTACAGTTAGTAAAGTTCCTAATTTCCATTTCACGAAACAAGCACCCCTTTGGTAATTTTTTAATTGAAACGTTTCGATAACTGCATTATAATTTAATTTGTATCCGCTTTCAATAACTTTTCCATAATTTTTTGAAAATTTTATTTATCCTTAATAAATAAGGTTTTTAAAGCTTGACGAATACAAACCACCTGCTTATACTGCAATTATGATTAAATCGAAACGTTTCACCAAACCTTAGAGGAGGATTAGACATGACCGATGTGAATCAACTGCTTCAACAAATGACAATAGAAGAAAAAGTCGGCCAGCTTGTACAGCTCGCTACCCCTTTTTTTAAAGGGGCGACGGACCGAGGCGAAATTACGGGCCCAATGGTCCAAATGAATATCGGCGAAGAGGATATTCCTCATACCGGATCCGTGCTGGGAGCTTCAGGTGCTAAAGAAACGATGAATATTCAAAAAGTACATATGGAAGAAAATCGTCTTGGCATTCCCCTATTATTTATGTCCGACATTGTTCACGGATTTAAAACCATCTTCCCTGTTCCTTTAGCTATTGGCTGCTCTTGGGACTTAGATCTTGCCGAAAAAAGTGCATCTATTGCAGCCAAAGAAGCATCCGCTGCAGGCGTTCACGTTACGTTTGCTCCTATGGTTGACCTGACTCGCGAGCCTCGCTGGGGGCGGGTAATGGAAGCGACAGGAGAAGATCCTCATTTAAACAGCGTATTCGCCCGCTCCTTTGTCAGAGGTTTTCAAGGGGATTTAGAGAATGATCAGTCCAAGGTGGCCGCATGTGTCAAACACTTCGCCGC
>NZ_JBAPTY010000076.1:0-19406 GCF_049282395.1 Halobacillus sp.
TTTGTCTCCGGCTTCCTTCAGATTCCAGGTCACCCTGGACACCCTTGCCTTTGACTAACGGCTACAACGACCTTCGCCGATCGGGACTTGAACCCTATAGTTTATACCCATGCCGGGCACACCAAAAAACCAGGCCCTCTTACGAGGCACCTGGTTTATCTAAATTACTTTGCTTCTGGAAAAACTCGATTAACCATTTGACCGAACTCCTGGAAAAAGCCACGTACAGGTTTTCCATTTTCCACGTCATTCACATAATTATTCGTTAAATCAATGAAGTCGGGATTAGTGGAAACATAAACATTGTTTATATCCTGATCTGTATTTTTTACAGCCTTGGTAATATCCTTTTCCACCTTGTCCGTCATATTCTCTTCACCGCTGTTATTGTCCATAACTGCTGCCACATACGCATTATCACGTGTTTTTAATACGTAAGCCTCGTCGACGCCTTTAACATTTTTCTTAATATTGACCGCCGCATCTTTAGCGACGTGATAATTCGTATTATGAACCATACCGCGGTCGTTGTCATAACGGTTTGTCCGGTTACCTTCTTCGTACATATTATCGGCCATTCGCTGAAAACGTGTGTTTTGCACACCTTCATAATTATCCTGGCCTGTGCCTGTTTCCTGTTCTGCTTGACACGCTACCAGAGAGGAAGCGGCTAAAAGGCCAATAGCAAACGCTCTTATTTTCATGGTTTATTCCTCCTTAGACAGCTTACACATAGTATGTGAAATTCAAGAACAAATATGCGATGAACCATCTGTAGGAATAAACCTCCAAACCCCATAATAAAAAGGCCTTTCTAAGAAAGACCTTTTCACCCTGAAAATGGTAAACTCCACCAAATATTAAAAAATAATATGAAGACGAATAAAATAGCATTAACAAATAATAAAAATATTGGCAGCAGCTTAAACGGACCCGTCAGTCCAGCATACATTTTCCTTAATAAAACAAAACCGGCTATCAGTACTATGTATAAGAACAAGAACCAAATCCATTTGTTGTTCGTAGAAGCTTCCACGCCTATTTCATATCCGATCGCATAAACCAGCCAAGCACCTAAAAAAACCATAATGGAGAAGGGAATAAACCTTCTTTCCCCATTCAAATGGTGTAAGGAAAGATATGCGTTTACTACTACTGCTGCACCTATAACTTCACAAAACAAAACCATCACACGGTGTGCTGTATCTGCTTCAGCTGTTACGAAGCTTAAAAGCAAAAATAACCCAAAGGCGATGACCCCACCAAAATTTGTAAATTCCCATTGTTTCTTGGACAACACTGTAATCTCCCTTCATATACCTTAAGAACATTTAAAAGTTACTATACCATCATAACAAACCACAGCAGGGCATGTGGGAAAAAAACTCAAAACCACTCGTTTTTCCCAAAATTGTGACGAACTTTCAGACTGATATTTACCCGAATAGGAGACAATAAAAACAATCCTTTTAAGAAGGATGTGACCCAGTGAATTATCAGGATTATGACAAAGCACTGCATTTTATGATCTGGGGTCAGTGGGATGATTTACTTGTCCTTATGGTACGCACACGAGACCAGTTTTTATCCAAAAAAATTGAGACGTTTCTGCATGCCAGTTACTACCCGGGACATGAAAGCGAGATGCTTGAGTCCCATGAAGCTTTGTTAAATTATATTGACCACGCACAAACAACCCTTGCCTACCCGGCGTTCAGATAAATCAAATTGTAAAATGTAAAAATTCACCACCTCAGGTCATCCATAATATGGATGACCTGAGGTGGTTATAAATGTAAAAGAAGCAGACCGTGTTCTGCTTCTTTTACATTCTTGGATACTCCTGATGGATCGAATGAACGTGCATCTCATCAATTACCATATGCTTAGGTGCTTCAAGCATATAAACAATAGCTTGGGCTATATCTTCTACCTTAAGCCAATCTGACTTTCTTGGTTCTCCTTGAGTGGTGTTTGCAAAGTACGTGTCCACTTTACCAGGATTAATAGTACCCGCACGTATACCATCGCTGCGTACTTCCTGCGCCAGTGATCCCATGAAGCCTTGTACCGCATATTTGGTTGCTGTGTATAGAGAACCATTCTCAGGAATCGTATATCTCGAAACATCAGAAGCGACCGTCAATATCGTACCCGATTTTTGTTTTCTCATAAACGGAAGCACGGATTTTGAGGCAAGAAATACACCTTGTACATTAATATCAAATGTTTTCTTCCATTCTTCGACGGTTACAGATTCTACGGGTTTGCTTTCCCCCATCCCTGCATTGTTGATTAAAATGTCGATTCTGCCATAAGCATTTTTCGTTGCCTGAACAACATGATCCACATCGTTCTCATTGCTCACGTCCGCTGTGAATGAAAGTATATCTGCATATCCATAAGCCTCTAAATCCTCTCGTGTCTTGTGAATATCTTCAGAACTGCCAAGAATCGAAAGTTTAACCCCTTTGGCCGCTAATTGGAAAGCCAGTTCACGGCCTATCCCCCGGGAAGCTCCCGTTACTATAGCCACTTGGTCTTTTAACAAAGGAACCTTCCTCCTTTACGTCCTTTCCGGCTTAACTTCTGTTTTCAGTTTATAGTCCAGCTGAAAAAGATCGTGCCGGCGATCCTGCAATTGTCTTACCGTACCTGACTTGCGCTGACGTCTTAAAATCTCCAGGTCCACATCTCCAACAACCACAGTTTCTACGTTCGGGTTGCACTCTCCGATAATTCCATCGCGTGCAAATTCAAAATCGGATGGAGTAAAAATACCGGACTGAGCATACTGGATGTCCATATTTTCTACCTGCGTCATGTTCCCTACAGTACCAGATATGACCGTGTACACCTGGTTCTCCACAGCACGTGCTTGAGCGCAGTAACGAACCCGCAGGTAACCTTGACGGTCATCCGTGCAAAACGGCACGAAAATAATGTTCGCTCCCTGATCCACAGCGTACCGGGCCAATTCAGGGAACTGAATATCATAACAAATTTGAATGGCGATTTTTCCACAGTCCGTATCAAACACTTTCACGGCGTCGCCAGGTTGAATTCCCCACCACGTACGCTCATTCGGGGTGACATGAATTTTATATTGTTTCTCAATCGTCCCGTCTCTTCGGAATAAATAAGATATATTATAGATTTTTTCATCTTCCTCTACAAAGTGAGAGCCTCCGATTATATTCACATTATACTTCACAGCCAGATGGGTGAACATTTCAATATAGTCCTCTGTGTAATCCGATAATCTTCTTACGGCTTTCGATGGAACTTTTTCTTCTAAAAATGACATGAGCTGGGTCGTGAAAATTTCAGGAAAGACCGCAAAATCACTGCCATAATCGGCAGCCACATCGACATAATATTCACACTGCTTTTTAAATTCTTCAAAAGAGTCGATGTTTTTCATCATGTATTGAATGACCATAATCCGAACGGGATTACTTGTTTTAAAATGCCGCTTCGTGCGTGCGCGGTAATCAATATTATTCCATTCCATCAGCGTCGCATATTTAGAGGAAAGATCGTCGTCCGGTAAGTAGTTTGGGTTGATACGCATAACCGTAAACCCGTTCATAATTTGAAAGGTAAGTACCGGATCATAAATGCTTTGACTTCTGACCTCTTCTACATATTCCCTCGGGGTCATCTCGTCCTCATATTTATGATAATTCGGAATCCTTCCTCCTATGATAATGCTCTTCAAGTTCAATTCCCTGGCCAAATCTTTACGTGCTTCATATAAACGGCGGCCAATCTTCATTCCGCGGTATCCGGGGTGAACCATGACTTCAATACCATAAAGATTGTATCCATCCGGGTCATGATTGGTGATGTAGCCCTTGTCTGTAATGTCGTCCCACGTATGCCGATCATCATATTCATCAAAATTAACGACCAGACTGGAGCAGCTTCCTATAATTTGTCCATCAAATTCTACAACAAACTGCCCTTCCGGAAATATTTTCAAATGACTCTCCAAATGGTCTCGTTTCCAAGGTTCCATGTTAGGAAAGCAGACTTGCTGTAATTCAAAAATCTGCTCTATATCTTTTTCCTGCATATGTCGTACAATCATTTTCTTTTCATATTGAGTTAAATCTATTTTAGACACGTTATCCCTCTCCTTATTGTCTTTCTTCCCTCAATTCTATCGTACTTAACCCGAAAAATCCGTCTTCAGTATCACCATACATAATTTTTTCACAAAAGCTCCCGTTTGTGTAAGACTTGATTTCGAGATATAGGGTTATGAGGAAGGTCCTTCAGGGGAAGATTTCGCTTTTCGACCCTGCACGACGCAGGTCCGCAGGACAGCGAGTTGTTTCCGCAGCCACCCTTATTAAATTTTTGGCAACGAACCTCGAATATCTCGAAACTGAGTCTTCCGCAATCAGGCCCTATTCTGGAACAACTACTTGGTTAAATTAACAAATCTTTTAACCCAGCCATTGTAATATAAATCAGTTCCATGGAAATGCGCGTTATGATTATTTTGGTAAAGCAGAGCCGCCTTTATGCGAAACATCACATATGGGCAGTTTCGTATAAAGACGGCTCTATATAATAAAAAAGGAGCTGACCTTAAGACAGGACAGCTCTTTAGCTTATCTAAATTTACGAACATACCATTTCAGTGCTTCATTTAATGAACTGTCGAATAATTTCTCTCGCCAGTACAAATCTGCGGTCTGAGAAACTGCATTATTTTTTGCTGGGTATGGGTGAATAATATTGGAGATCGCTTGAAATTTCTTATTCAGGGCCTGAACAGTGCCAATTTCCTGCATCCATTCCCCTGCTCCTTCGCCTATAGCATGAGCTCCGACAATTCGGCCTCGATTTGTCGTTAAGACTTTAACCAGCCCCTCGGTATGACGCTCAGCCATAAAGCGATCATTATCGGCAAGTTTTGTCTTAAAGGTCAAGAGTTTTTCACCGTACTGATCTTTTGCTTCCTCTTCTGTAAGCCCGAGATGATAAATCTCTGGAGCTGTATATACTACCCAGGGCACTCTTTCATAAGATGCTTTCCTGGATAAACCAAATACAGCATTGGAAACAGCAATTTTTCCTTCCATACCCGCTACATGAGTGAACGGCATGGAACCATTACAGTCTCCAACCGCGTAAATATGACGCTGAGTCGTTCGCATTGCAGCATCCACAGCAATCGAACCATTGGAAGTTTCAACACCAGCCTGTTCTAGACCGAGTCCATCTATATTCGCTTTTCGTCCCGTCGCTACTAATAACTTTTCAACGTTTAGCGAATTTGTGGATCCGTCCATCGTATAATTAATTTTCACGCCTTCATTCGTAGATTCAAGACGATCCACCTTTGCCCCAGTTATGACATTCATTTCCTCGGATAACAACCCTTCAGCCAGTTCAGCAATTTCCTTATCTTCTTTGGCTAAAATCTGTTGCCCACCTTCAACGACCGTAACCTCTACTCCTAAACGGGACATCGCCTGAGCGAGTTCCGAGCCAATGATACCTCCTCCGATCACACCGAGTGAAGCCGGCCTTTTTCGTAAAGAAAATATGGATTCGTTTGTGATGTAATCGATACTGTCTATACCTTGGATTGGTGGCACCATGGGAGAAGAACCTGTAGCAATAACAAAACGTTTCGCTGAAATGGTTTCTTCTCCCACTCGTAATGTATGCTCGTCTATAAATTGGGCTTCTGCTTCGTAAATATCAATTCCAAGCTTGATGAAGCGATCTTTGGAGTCGTGGTTCTGTACGTCTTGCACGGCTTCCGCCACTCGTTCCATCGCACTTGTAAACAAGCGGTCATAGTCCGATTCAGTGAAGTCGGAATACTGTCCGGCCTGGTGGACTTCCCTGGCTGCTTCTATCATGGCCTTAGAAGGCATACAGCCATAATGCAGACAGTCCCCTCCAAGTTCACTCTTTCTCTCAATAAGAGCAACGGACGCTCCAAAACTTGCTGCTCCGGCAGCCACAGTCAGACCACCTGACCCTCCGCCTATAACGGCGATTTGATAATCATAACTCATGAGCGCGCCTCCTTCTCCACATATCCATAATAAGCCTCAGCGAAAGCTTTCATTCGTTTTCGGTTCACTCCCATATCAGAATAACCCGTGCGAGAAGCTGAGCGGAAATGCACCTGCTGACTTGAGTCATCTAAGTAAAACTCTACATCGTCCTTGAATCGTAAAAGCTTTGTAACCACAAGAGCGTGAATGTAATGTTCTTCTTCAATTTCTACTTTGGTTCTCTCCATTTCCTGCAAGACTTTTTTCAGTGTTTCTTTCGTTGAATTCAAATCTCCATGAAACGGTAAAGGTTCCATCTGTTTATCTGATTGATCAGTTTGAGTTGAAACGCAGTTCGGAGAATTAGGACATTCAGCTAATCGGCCGTCCTTAACTCCAAGATATTGTTTTCCCATGCTATAAACCACTCCTTTTCTTTACACTACCTTTATATTCACGTTTAATCCAATAAAAAAACACCCTAGACTCTCTAGGATGCTTTTTCACCTGCGTTTTTATGTTTCTTCGCCTTCTTCTCTTTCTGAGATTCCAACGATTTCTTCTCTGTTTTTGCGTTTGATTGACCAGGGTTTGATTGCGATTTTCCCTTGTTATTATCTTCTGAAGACGCTTTATCAGACTTTTTTTTAGATTGACCAGGATTTGACTTCGACTTGTCTTTCTTTTTATCTTTCAAAGATTGTTTTTCCGGTTTATCCTTCGATTGAACTGGATTTGATTTCGGCTTGTCCTCCTTCTTATCTTCTGAGGACTGCTTATCCGTCTTCTCTTTCGGTTGACCAGAATTTGATTTTGGCTTGTCCTTCTTCTTATCTTTCGAAGACTGTTTCTCCGGTTTATCCTTCGATAGACCTGGACTGGATTTCGGCTTGTCTTTCTTTTTATCTTTCGAAGACTGTTTCTCCGGTTTACCCTTCGATTGAACTGGATTTGATTTCGGCTTATCCTTCTTCTTATCTTTCGAAGATGGTTTCTCCCGTTTATCCTTCGATTGACCAGAATTTGATTTGGGCTCGTCTTTTTTCTTTTCTTCCGAAGAATCATCTTCTGAGTTAACCGTCTGATCCACCTTCTCAGGTTTATCTTTAGTCAAGTTTGAAGGAGGAGGGTTGTTGGTATCTCTATTCTTTTTGTCAGTTGATCCGCGTTGATCTCGCGAAGAACTCTGTGAAGAATCAGAAGAATGGTTAACATTCTTGTTCTCGTTGGAGTTAACCGATTTTTTATCGGTAGTCGTAGATGGTTCTTCTCTATGAGCTTCAATGTTTTTTAAACTTGAAGAACTGTTATTCTCACTGGATTCACGTTTTGATGATTCTTCAAAAAAAGATCGAATCATTTCTTTTTCTTCGGACATTAAATCTATGGAATTAGCACCTTTTATATCTGACTGTTTTTTGCTTAATTGATTTGCTACCCACTCATTGACTGATTGGTTCGCTTCGAGCGCTTGTTCACGAAGGGATGCTGGGAGATTATATGCTGCCACTGATAAATCCTTTGCCCGATCTGACAGTTCATGTTCCATCCGTTTGGCCAAGCTCGCTGTTGGATTAGTTTTTAAATAACTAATACCAATCAGAACTTGTTTCTGTTGATTCATCCAACCATTTTCCTTGCTGATGTTAATCATTTCAAACGCTACTTCTGAAACATCTTTTTTCTTCCAATCTGTTAGCATATCCATTAATTTCTCAGCATCCTCATTACGAGGGGTAATCTGTATGACTTGCAGTTGTTCGTTTAATTTTAATTCCAGACTTGGATTAATATCTATATTTACATATGCATAAGCCTGACTGCTTCCATATTTTATATAAAATGGCAGGCAGGCGAGAACCAGTACCAAAGCCATGATGCCTGCTTTCCATGGAACTATGATGGATAACCATCCCAATGGGCGAAGGTGTTTGTTGTTTGAGATCGCCTGAAAATGGACTTCCATGCCGACTTCGGCTTCATGGAGGCGAAGCGCACGGTGAAAGTTTCCATCATGTGTCATCACAATGGTATATCCTTTTTTTTGCTCCATGACAATGCCTTTTCTCACACCCCCACCCCTTTCAGGTAGTCGTTGAGATATATATAATCTCCGTCAAAGATGAGAACTAAGGCAATAATGAATTTTCGGTTTCTTTCAAGCGTTTTTTTACTCACATCCACTTCACGTACCAGTTCTTTCATAGGAAGGCGTCCTTTATAAAGGACTTGCTCCCTAAGCTCCTTATGGTGATAAACGATTCGTGCCGTTTGCACAGCTGAATCTCGTGCATCCTTATGCTTGGGCGAAGCATCCACTAAATCATCAAGAGACAAGTTATACTTCTTTAACTGCTCTTTGAATTCGTGAATTTCTTCACGTCTATACCATGCCTCTTTCTCCATTTGATGGCGTTCTCTCGCTGCTGCCACCTCAGAAGGATTCTCCATTTGCTCTTCCTCATGATTAAGTTCATCGAGAGAAACAGCCAGGGGATATTTTCTTTCATTACGGATGTGATCAATTACTTTCCGTTTGATTACGAGACGGGCAAAAGAAAGAAAGGAACTGCCTTTATCACAGGAATACGCTTGGATGGCTTCGTTAAACGCCGATAAACCAATACTGAATTCATCGTCTTTGCCGGGATCTATATATCTTTTACATACTTCAGAAACACTTTTGGCAATAAAAGGTTGATACTGCTTGAGGATCTCGTTTCTAGCTTCCTCGTCCCCCTGTTTAACGGATTCAATCTGTGCATCAAGGGAGGTGTCTTTTTTGCGCAATAGACGTTTGATCAACCTTCACCACCTCCAGCCATTAATAGTTTCGAATTCAAAACAGAGTTTTTGGGTGTTTTTATTAAAAAATATTTCAATTGTGTTACAAAGCAGGAGCAACCAATATTGCCAAAAGCCGTTTATTCGTCCGCCATCCAAACCTGTATTTTAAAGATATGTTATTAACCATGACTATTGTACTGAATATAGGGGCATGGGTCTACCACATCAGGTTTACATTTTATTAAATCTACATTTCAAAAAATATAACGAATGGACTATACACACCAGGGCTTTCAATATAAAATGAATTAAAATGTATACCAATGTGTCTAAATTCCTATGATAAAAAACACAATTAGTCAGGTTTACATATAGCTGGAGTAGGTTAAACCTGTTGTGTAGAGCGCAAATAAAAAGGAGGATTCAACAAATGAAAGCCGTATTATTAAATTGCAGTTTAGAAAAAGGCACAAAAGAAACAGATACCGAAAAACTCCTCCATGAATCCGCTCAAATATTTCAACGGGAAGAAATTGATGTGGAACGAATCCACTTAAGGGATTTCCATATTAACTTCGGAATTACAGACCAGTTAGATAATGAAGATGATTGGCCTTTTGTATTCGAGAAGATACTGGGAGCTGATATTCTACTTTTGGCTACACCGATTGCTATGGGTGACAAAAGCAGTCTGGCCTCTTTAATATTAGAGAGACTTCAGGGATACCATCAGCTTAAAAATCGAAAGGGACAAGGCATCTTCTATAATAAAGTTGGAGGAGTCATCGTCGCAGATGGCGGAGACGGAGGAGCTCAATTGGCAGCTCAATCCATCCATTACCGCCTATCGATGCTTGGCTACACTTTACCGCCTCATGCCAGTGCTATCTGTAATGAAAAGCTGGAAAACCCCGCTCAAAGTGAATGGGATTGCATTGAAGAAGAAGTCGTAAGAATGACTTACAACGTTATCCATTTTGCTGAACTTCTTCATTTCAATCCAATTCCTGTTATCGGAAATAAAGTAGACGACAAAAAAGTGCCGCCAAAGGGTTAATTTTTGGCAGCACTTTTTTCATAATAATAATCAATTGGCACAGCAAGCCCTACTCTTCCTTCTGCGTCATCATGCAATGTTGCAAAAACTACCGCAATAACTTCTCCTGATTCATTAATGACTGGACTCCCCGAGTTTCCTTTGTAAATCGGAGCGTCCAGCATGAGTACAGGCTGATTCCAATCACTCAGATTCTTGTATCCAATCACGGTGCCCTGATTCGCAATTCCAGTAAACCGCAGAGGATTTCCAATGAAGTAAACATGATCATTTTCTTCAAAGACCGTTTCATCAGCCAGATCTAAATGGGGAAAGTCTTCTCCATCTGCTTTCAGCACAGCTAAATCTACTTCAGGATACTGCTCCACAACCTCTGCTTGATACAGTCCCTGCTCAGGAAAAGCTACCGAGATCCGTTTTTCATCCTCAATTACATGATGGTTCGTAAGAATGGTTCCGTCTTCCTTAATGGCAAACCCTGTTCCTTTACTTTGCCCTGCTTCCACCACAACTACCGATTGTTTATATTCCTTCACCTGCTCATCAGATGAGAGCTTGGCAGAGGTCATTAGAAAATCTACGGCCGGAATGGAAAACGTATTGGGCAGTACAGCTACAATATTTGTGACCATCATGATAGCAATCAACCAAAAGATCCATTTTGGAAAAGGACGTCGGCTTTTTAATTCTTCTTTTTTTAAACGTTCTCTTTCGTACGCCTTTTGTCTTTCTTCCTGAACCAGTTCATATAACTCTTCATCGTCTATTTCTTCGTACAAATCTTCATCTATAATATCATGCTTATCGTCTTCGCGATCATTCACGAGCGGTCCCCCTTAAGACAGGAGAATTGAAACTACATGGCACTGACTTTTGATGAACCCTGCTGCATACGGTACATTTGGAAGTACTGTCCTCCAAGAGCGACCAGTTCTTCATGCGTTCCCTGCTCCACCATTGTACCATGATTTAATACAAATATTTGATCTGCCCGCTGAATTGTGGATAGACGGTGCGCGATAACCAGCGTGGTCCGCCCTTTCTTCAAAACTTCTAATGCTTTCTGGATCATTTGCTCCGTTTCTGTATCAATATTCGCCGTAGCCTCATCCAGGATCAGAATCGCAGGGTCAAAAGCCAGCGCTCTGGCAAAGGAGATCAGCTGTCTTTCCCCCATAGACAAGGAACCGCCTTTTTCCTTTACCTGAGCATCATATTGCTCAGGTAGCTTCTCAATAAAACGATCCGCTCCAACAGCTTTTAACGATTCTATAGCCATTTCCCGGGAAATACGGTCATCGTTCATCGTTACATTCGACAAAATTGTCCCTGTAAAGATGAACGGATCCTGCAGAACTATTCCCATATGACTTCGGACTTGCTGACGTGACCATTCGGTCGTTGGGTGTCCATCAATTGTTACTTGACCTATTTGTGGATCATAGAACCGAAACAGCAAGTTCATAATAGAGCTTTTACCGGACCCTGTATGGCCAACAAAAGCAGCCGTCTGTCCAGGCTTCACTTGAAAATGAATATCCTTTAATACAAAATTATCATCTTCATAGGCAAACGAAACGTGATCAAACGCGATTTGGCCGCGATAGCGTGCGACTTCACTACTGTTTCTTTCTTCCCCTTCCTCTTCCAACAACTCAAATACACGACCAGCTGCTACCCGGGCTTCTTCCAATTGAGGAAGCTGGTTTACCAGGTCGGTCACAGGCTGGAAAAGCCGATTTAAATAGTCCACAAAAGCGTATAGCACTCCCACAGTAACGATTCCTTCAGCTCCAAAAGACTGGGATCCAAAATACCAAAGGAAGCCTACGAAAGCGATATTACGCAGAACATTAACAAGATTAAATGAAGTGAGCGCACTTAATCGAACCAGTTTCCTCTGATAACTGAAATGCCGTTCATTTAAACTCTCAAACTCATCCGAAGTCTGCTTTTCCTGTCTGAATGCTTGAATAATGGACATTCCTTGAATGGCTTCATTAATATTGCCATTCATATCGCTTACCGTAGATCGCACGACTGTATTGTACTTACCGCCGAAATGCTTATACATTCTCATCCAGCCATAAATAATCGGAACCAGCAGCAAACACATAAGGGCTAACTTAACATCTAATAAAAACAGGGCTACATAAATTCCCAGCATATAGAAAAAGCTGGTCACAAAGGTAGCCAGTACTTTTACATACAGCTCTCGAATCGATTCGGTATCATTTGTCACTCGTGCTACAATTTTACCAGCCGGCTGATTGATAAAATACCGTACTGGAAGCTTCTGAATGTGCGTGAATAAATCATCCCTCATCTTACGAATAATCCGGTTTGACGATCGTTGCAGGAGAAAGGTATGAGTGAACTGGAAAAAGGCCGCAATAAATAGCAATCCAACATAAATGCCAAGCAGCCAGTAAATAGACGGAATTTCCGGCTTAAAGAAGCGGAAGAGTTGTTGCAGCGATAATGATTCTGCATCAGCCGTGTATGTTTCATTCGCAGTCTCTATTCGTATCCTGTTATTCTCAATGGAGCGATTGCCGCTAGACGGAACTTCCTCTGGAATGAAGTAGTACGAGCGTCCTACTTGTAAAATCGTTGCCGTTCCACTGATTTCCTCTCCCTCTTCCAGACGGTCATCGCGCTTGTAAAGACGCGCTTCGTAACGAACCGTATAATCATCAGCTGACTCTACCCGATGCCACTGATCTTCTATCCCCACGATGTGTTCATCGATCAAACGTTTGGCTATGAATGGCCCCGTGAGTTCAAGAGCTACAGCTATAACGAGACATATCAGACCAATGAGAATGTTCTTTTTGAAATGTAACGCATATCGGAACAATTTGCGTTCGGTCGTGGAATGTTTTCCTTTCATTCCTCCACCTCCTCTTCTAACTGCTGGCGTTCATATTGAGTTTGGTACCAGCCTCCCTGTTTAATCAGCTCTTCATGTGTTCCTTCTTCTGCGATGCGCCCTTCCTCCAGAACAATAATATGGTCTGCATGGGTTACAGCAGACAAACGATGAGCAGCAATCAGAGTAGTCTTTCCTTGTCTTTCCTTCCGTAAATGCTCAATAATATTAGCCTCGGTTTTTCCATCTACTGCAGACATTGCATCATCAAGAATTAAAATCTCGGGGTTCATAATGAATGCGCGGGCAATTGAGACTCTCTGCTTCTGACCGCCGGAAAGAGTGACGCCGCTTTCCCCGACTTTTGTATCCAGTCCAGCTGGCAGGTTCTTAATATCCTCCAGAAAATATGCCAGTTTTAATACCCGGTAGATCTCCTCATCCGTCGCCCCTGCCTTACCGAATTGAATGTTTTCTCGAACGGTTTTAGAAAACAGGACCTGATCCTGGGGCACGTAGCCAATCCAGGAGCGTGTAGTACCAAGATCAAGTAGATGAAGATCTGTGCCGTTGATCAAAAGTTCTCCTTCAAGCCCTGGATATTCTCTAAGCAGCTGACGGAAAAAGGTGGTCTTACCCGCTCCTGTTTTACCTACAATACCGATCGTCTGACCGCGTTCGATCGCTACACTCACGTTTTTTAATTCTGCAGCTTCCGATTGAGGGTACTGAAAGCTTACCTCTTTAAATATAATTTGCTCCGGCCTGTTCACATTCCGGGGGTTGGAAGGATTCATTATATCCGGTTGATAATCAAGCGTCTCATTGACCCGGTCCAGGGAAGCGTTTCCTCTCTGCAGGACATTAATTAATTCCCCGACCGCAAACATGGGCCAGATTAACATCCCGAGATAGACATTGAAGGAAACCAGTTCTCCAAGCGTCATAACATTTTGAAACACAAGGGCAGCTCCATACCCAAGTCCTATCGTATAGGAAAGGCCGACAAGGATTTGAATAGTAGGTTCAAACAGGGCCTCAATTTTTGCCACTTCCACATTTTTGTCATACACTTCTTCTGTCATCTTCTGAAAACGGTGATCTTCATTTCGTTCTTGGACAAAAGCCCGGATCACCCGGACGCCCCGCACCGATTCCAGAACATTGTTATTCATCTCTCCAAAAGCCGTCTGAGCTTCCGTAAAGCGTTCATGAATGACTTTACCATATTTGTTCATCGCAACAGCCATAATTGGCAGTGGAAGAAGCGCAGCCAATGTAAGTTTCCAGCTGATTGTAAATCCCATCATAGCGATAATCATAAACATAAAAACGGTGGAATCAATTAGGGTTAATATTCCGAAACCAGCTGTCATGGTGAGCGCTTTTAAATCGTTTGTGGCTCTTGCCATCAAGTCTCCGGTTCGGTTTTTACCGAAAAAAGCAGGAGTCATTCTTAAAAAGTGGTTCATTAGTCTTGAGCGCATGGTTTTTTCCATAATCATCGCCCCGCTGAAGAGCGTATAGTCCCATAAATAGGACAATAAGTAACTGGCAACAATGATCCCGCCATAGAACAGGATAATTTCTCCTAACCGTTCCGGGGTAAGTGTGTTGAATTGAATTTCATCAATCGCCATTCCTACCAGCTTTGGAGGAAGAAGATCAATGGCACTAACGACGATCAGCGCTAAAATAGCAAACGAATACCGTTTCCAATAAGTTTTAAAAAACCATCGCAATTTTACGAGTACACTAAACATGTCTGACACGTCCTTTCATTCTTTCCTTGCTAGCCGCTTTCTTTCCAATCTTCGTTCCATTCTTTTCTTATCACTGTGGTTTCCATTTCATAAGTACCTCCTTGATTCTTTTATTTATGTTAAACAGGCGCTTGTTCACCTGTACAACAACAAAAAAAGCATACGCCGGCTACGACGTATGCTTAACATATACATACTAAATAGGGGGCACGTATTTACGCGGCCCACGTAATCACTCATTCTCCTGAGATAAGGTCGTTTATCAAACGTCCCTGTCGGCCACGACAAGTATGAAATTAGTGATTTGCTGTGCATATACGTTTTCCATCGTCGTGACCTCCTTTAGTGTAAATGATTATTAATTATATAATTTTCAAAAAATTAATTCAATGGTCTATTTAAAAAGTTTTGTAAAAACATTATTTTAAGCGTGTTTCACCGGACGTTAACATCCTTTCCTAAAAGCAGAACCAGCGCAAGAGCTGCCACAATAACAAAGACAAAAACAATGGACAAAGGGCGTGATACGTTTGCCCTTTTTACGGCTTCCCAGCGGACAGGGCGTATGCCGCTGATCGAAAATATGGTAACAGCCGCAAGTAAAATCGACATAATATTGACGACGACAAGTAAAAAAGCTCCATACGCATTCATGTAAGATCCATTGCCGAAAGACATACCAAGAGCCACACTCGGCGGCAGCAAAGCAACAGCTACCATCACCCCTACAAGATTACCAGAGAGGCGGTTCAGGAAGGCCAGCGCCCCTGCAGCCCCGGAGGCCACTCCAAGAAAAATATCCACTATTGTAACTTTAGTACGATCCAAGTACTGATCCGTTCCCATTCCCATATCCGTGAAATACCCAAAAAGCACCGAGACGATTAATACAATCGCTACCCCATAGATAGAGGTCACCACTGATTTCCAAAGCAGCTTATAATCTCCCAAAATAGATGAAAACGCAATGGCGATGACCGGACCGATCATGGGAGCGATCACCATCGCCCCGATCACTACAGCCTCGCTGTCTTTCAAAAATCCAACCGTCGCTACAATAGCGGACAATATGATCATAAGCGAGTAATTCAAATTGATCTGACTGTTTTTTTCAACATAATTCAACAGTTCATGACGACTGGCTCTTAACAGAAGTGCCTGTTCTTTCTCAGACTCCTCATCTTCCTTTGCTTTTTTCGACTCTTTATGGAGGGTTTCTTTCGATAAATAAGTTTGAACAGGGATGAGCATGGTCTCAAAACCTTCTACTACGTTCGAGACTTCTTCCAGATAATCAAGAATTTCTTCTACGCCGCTCGTTTTAACGAGAATCCGGACTAGAGTCCGCTCTTCAGACTCACTGGACACCCAAAACGATTGATGATCATGTTCCTTAAGCTTCTCATGAATGGACTCAAAATGATGATCCGGAATATAAACTTCTATTAATTGGAGATTCATACGCAGCCTCCCTTCCATCCAACCCACAAATGGCAATTTGTTAATAATGTGCCCTTTTTTTCGCATACTAATTACACGTTATAAAAGGAGGGAAGACAATGGAGCATTCGACACTTCCGTTACAGCTGGATAACTATCTGAATACTTTAAAACAACAATTTAATGAGAGTCCGGACCTCGTTCAAAAAGTATTCCATATAAAAGGACAGGAAGTCGTTATTCATTTCATTTCCTATCAAATTAGGAAAGACCGACTGGAAAGAGAACTGCTCGAACCTTTGACGAAGTCTGAAAAACCATGGTCGGTTCATGATCTTCAAAACAATATTCCTCTCGCTTCTTCCCAGTCCGTTTCTTCAATGGACAAGATTGCTGAGCACATTATCCACGGAAATGTGGTCGTTTACATTCCTGGCGAAAAAAAAGCTGTTGCTTTTCTGCTTCCTCAGCAGGAATCACGGCCGCTCGACCGCGCGGAAACAGAATCTCTTGTCTTCGGTCCGCAAATCGCGTTTACAGAGTCTCTTGTTACCAACTTAAATGTCATTCGTTGGCGTCTGGACACGGATGATTTAGTCGTTGAAAAACTTATTGTGGGTGAGCGGATTAAAAGTGAAGTAAGAGTTGTTTATCTTAAATCACTCGCCAATGAAGAAAATGTGGATACCATGCGTCAAAGAATTACAGACTTAAAGGTAGCGGAAGTAGAAGATACTAGTGTGCTCGGGCAGTTAATTGAAGATTCCTCAAGCTCCATATTTCCACAGCTTATCAATACTGAGCTTCCCGACCGCTTCTGCAACTCCATCTCCAAGGGGCGGGTGGGTGTGCTTGTGGATAAAAGTCCAACAGCTCTCATTGGTCCAATGACGCTGTTTAGTTTTTTTGAATCTACCGAAGACTTATATATGCGCTGGAATATGGGGAGCTTCATAAGACTTTTGCGATTTATCGCTATGGCTCTTTCCATTATTCTTACACCTATGTATGTAGCTGCACTCACTTACCATTATGAAGTCATCCCAACTTCTCTGCTTGTTTCACTCGGGCAGTCGCGCGCCATGGTACCTTTTCCACCTGTTTTGGAGGCTTTGCTGCTGGAGATGCTCATTGAACTGTTACGCGAAGCCGGAGCCCGTCTTCCGACAAAAGTCGGTCAGACCATGGGTATTGTGGGCGGTATTGTACTAGGACAAGCAGCTGTGAAAGCCGGTTTCACCAGTAACATTCTGATCATCATTATTGCGCTCAGCGCACTAGCTTCCTTTACAGCTCCGAGCTATTTAATGGGGACAGCGATACGGATCATTCGCTTTCCAATGATTATCCTTGCTGGTGCATGGGGATTGATAGGCATCACGTTTGCACTCAGTTTTATCATCATCCACTTATTAAAACAAAAATCACTCGGAAGACCTTACCTTTCTCCTATATATCCGTTCCAATGGAAGGACATCAATGATTCTCTTATAAGGCTTCCTTTTCAAAAAAATAATGCCCGTCCATTGAATGTCATGCCTGATGATACGACACGCTATGACCAGCTTAAAGCGGGTGAGAAAAAAGATGTGGATCCTTCATGAATACCAATTTAATTATTAAGCCAGATAAAGCCGTAGAAGCCTTTTATCTTTTTTTCATCGTGCATACGTTACAGATTGGTGCAGGGCTTATGGGAGTCCCTCGTGTCATTTTTACAGAAGCGGGAGCTGATTCATGGATTGCTATTTTATTAGCTGGTATTTACCTCCATTTTGTAGCCTGGATTATGATCTTAATTTTAAGAAAGTATGACAATGCGGACATTATTGGGATTCAGTGCGATGTATTTGGAAGGTGGCTGGGGAAAACATTGGGAATCGTGTACGTCATCTATCTCTTTTTTATTCTTTTAAGCGTCATAAAGAATTATATAGAGGTCGTCCAAGTATTTATTTTTCCGGAGATTCCATTATGGCTTATGAGCGGGTTTTTACTTTCCCTTATGATCTACGCCGTTCTTGGCGGGTTTCGAGTGGTTGTTGGAACGAGCTTTATCTTTTTTCTATTAACTATATGGATGGTGTTTACCCTCGCACAACCAATTAGTTATATGGATTGGGATCATTTTACTCCGATTCTTCAGACAGGTGGATATGACCTTTTGAAAGGGGGTTATAAAACAGCCTATTCTGTACTTGGACTGGAGATTTTATTTTTCGTTTATCCTTATATTAAAAACAAAGAGAACATTGCGCTTCCGGTTCATGCCGGCTTAGCGTTAACCACCTTTTTAATATTGCTTGTAACCGTTGTGTCCATCGGTTACTTCAGCCCGGAACAGCTTAAAGAAACCGTCTGGGCCACCCTTTCGTTATTTAAAATTATCAGCTACCCTGTCTTGGAGCGATTCGATTTTATCGCCATTGCTTTCTGGATGATGGTAATTATCCCAAATATTGTATTGTTCTGCTGGGCTTTGATTCAATCGTTAAAACGCCTGTTTCAACTGCCCGAGAAACCAAGTTTATATGGCGTGGCTCTTTTATTGTTGGTGACTTCCATTCTTATCGAATACCGCGTCCACATTAATCAGTTAACCGACTGGACTTCCACTCTTGGTTTCTGGCTGGTGTTTGTTTATCCGGTGATTCTCTATCCACTCGTGCTCATTAGAAACAGATTCAGGAAGGAAAATTCATTATGAACTGGAAGAGAATAACCCTGATCATCTTTCTCGCTTTTATGTGCAGCGGCTGTATCCCCAAAAGTTATATTGAGCAATTAGGTATCATTACAGCCGTAGGTTACGACATGGCAGGAGAAGACTCTATAAGAGGGACAATGGTTATGTATCAATTCGATCCATCTACTACAAGTCCTTCACAAGTCGTCACCAGTGAAGCAGCTACCTCGAAAGGACTCCGGTTTGAGGCGAACAGAATGACGAGCCATCGATTAGTATCTGGTCAAGTAAGGCTGGAACTTTTTCAGGATCAGTTAGCATCCAAAGGAATGACTAAGTATATGGATACATTGGAAAGAGATGCCAAAGTATCCGATATGGGTCTGTTAGGAGTGAGCGAGGTGCCCACGGCTGATTTGTTGAAGATAAATGACTCCAAAGAAAGTTCAAATTCAGGGGAATATATTAAGAAAATGATTAAAAAAAGCGTAGATCATGATGTACTTCCAGATGCAACCATCCGAACCTTCATGCATGACTATCGCGATGCGGGAATAGATCCGACTCTCCCGTTGCTGTCTACTAAAGATGAAAAAGCAATGATCAGCGGCCAGGCTCTCTTCCAAGACGATAGATACACAGCTAAACTTTCACCACAGGAAACTTTCTATTTGCTTCTATTAAAAGACGAATATAATGACGGTCAGTTTCAACTCCAGCTTCCTGACGAAGTATTAAAGGAATTTCATAAAGATACGCCCGGACCTACTAAAGA
>NZ_JBAPTY010000077.1:0-5896 GCF_049282395.1 Halobacillus sp.
ATTCCTTCGCTTTATCCAGCATGCCATCGGCAATCAAATCGCCCAGTGCTGTCTCGCTGTTACGGACACTTACCGTTCCACCGTCCCCTAGACGCGGATTCGGGAATGCTTCTGCAGCTACTCCTCCACTTTCTTCGTTCTCAAGGTCTTCTATGTCATCCGAATATTTCTTCAGGGCTTCTGCTGCTTCTGGATCTGCTTCTTTCTCTGAAACATCAATCAGCTCGCTGGAGTAACCTGTTACGACACCGTCTTCGTCGAATTCAACATCCAGCGTCCCAAGGTTTCCTCCGTACTGTCCAGCTTGTACGATAATCGTCGGGTCTTTAGGATCGCCGTTTTCATCCGTCGTTACTTCTACCGCTTCATCTAAGCTCGTGTGGCTGTGGCCGCCGACAATAATATCGATGCCGTCCACTTCAGCCAGCAGTTGATCATTATCATAAGCAGGATTGTCATTGAAACCAAGGTGCGTAAGCGCGATTACTTTGTCTACACCCAGTGCTTCTAAAGCTCTTACACGCTCTTCCGCTGTTTGAATGTAGTTATCAAATGTAATATCTTCAGGGCTTGATATATCCGAAGTTTCCTCCGTGGTTAAACCGAAGATCCCTACTTCTTCCCCATCAATTTCTTTCACAAGGCTGTTGTAGATCTCACCATTACGCGGATACTTACTGATGTAGCTGTTATACAGCCCTCTCATATTCTCGTCTTTGGAAAAATTAACATTCGAGCTGACAAACGGGAATTCAGCTTCTTCTACAAACTCAGAGAGCGCCTGGTGTCCTTCATCGGAAGAACCAAGGTCGAATTCATGGTTGCCGAATGTCATGGCATCATAGTCCATCATGTTCATAAATTCCATATCCGCCTGGCCTTTAAATTCATTAAAATACAGCGTACCAGAGAATACGTCTCCTGCATCCAGCAGCAGCGCATCCGGATTTTCAGCACGTACTTCTTCAACCGCTGTGACACGTTTAGCCACGTCTTCTAAATGGCCATGCGTGTCATTGGTGTGCATGAGGGAAAGATCGAAATCAGATGGCTTCGGCAGTTTTGAACCAAATTCATAGTCTGTATTCGCAAGAAGCCAGGCGAAGTCTCCGCGCTTCACATCAGCATCGGGACCAAAATGGTTTTCATCCTGTCCTACAATTAAACCATTGGCATAAAGCGTTTCGATAGCCGTTTCGTACCATTCGCCTTCCTCAACATCCTCAAATGGATGACCGGCTTCTGCCGGTTCAATTCCATAGGCTTCCATAATAACTTGAGCAAATTCAGCCCGGGACATTTTTGCTTGTGGAGCAAAAGTACCGTCGTCCATTCCATGAATAATACCAGATTCATGAAGGGCATTAACGGCGTCCGCATACCAGTGATCCTGGTTCACGTCTGGATAAGGAGCAGGATCGGCATCCAGATTCAGATCAAGAATTTTGGCAAGCATAAGAGAAGCTTCCGCACGTGTAACGGAATTACCTAAACGGAATGTTCCATCTTCATACCCCTTTACAACGCCGGCCTCTGCCAGCTGGTGAATAACTTCGTAATAAGGATGGTCCTCTTGAACATCCGGGAAGATTTCTTCTGCGGAAATACTAACAGCCGGAGTTAAAGCGGACGCCACTAGAGCGGCTCCCATGGAAGATACAACAAACTTGCTATGTAGCTTTTTCATTATTATTAAATTCCTCCTTCAATTTATAAATCTGGCTTTCTATTTAACGACCGTGGCAAATAGTATTTATGTACTCTACTTTCCTCCTCCATTTTATAAAAAGCCTACACTATAAATCTTACACGATTGTCCATAAAATTCCTCTAAAATCTTAAAATTTTACAATTTTTTTACCGGAATTCAAGAAAAGGTTGATATTTTCTAAGATTATGTCTGCTCTCGTACTGAGTTTATTTGTATTGGTATTTTATGAGGGCTTCCGCTAAAGGAGAAAAAAAACAATTGTTGAACTTCAATAATAGAGTTGCTTACTCATTCACGAGCAGACTATACTTTAGGAATTGGCTAAGAGCTTTATTCGTGCATAAAATAATTGCTCTGTTAAACATAACGAAAGAGCCGTATCGTTGAAGACTCTGTTTTGAGGTATTATGTGGAGAAAGGGGCTACAGGCCTATGTTTTCAGATGTAGAAGTGAAAATGAAGAAAAGAAACAAATTATTGTTTTCTCGTGATAGTCTGTGTTTGCAAGAATTGAAACAACTTATTCAACTCCAAAATCATAGAACGCTCGTCATGTGGGCGTTCGATTGCGCAAAATTCCCTTTAGACCAATTTGAAGCCAAATATCCTGATGAACGGCGACCAAGGACCTGTTTAGAGCGTTGTGAGGAATGGGCAAGAGGTGAAATTAAAATGCCCATAGCCAAGAGGGCGATCTTAGACTCGCATGCCGTTGCAAAAGAAATGGATGACATTGAATACGGCACTTTATGCCAGGCAATTGGTCATGCTGGGGCAACTGTACATGTCGAAACACACGCTTTAGGACTGCCCATTTATGAATTAACATCCATCGTTAATAAATACGGAAAAGCTCACTTTCATGGACCAGTAAGCGAAAAGATAAATTATTACTATACTCGCCTTCAATACTGGCAGGAAACTACCGATAAACTTGAACTATCCTGGGCAGGTTTTTTATTGGATGATACTAAACCTAATAAAGAAAGATTATGGAATGAAAAAAGATAGGCAGATTAATAAGTTTTCCACGACGGCTCTTACTGAAGCGATAAAAAACTGACAGCATCATTTATGAGAAAAATTCTTGGCAGGCAATTGCACAAATACCCTCTATAAAATAAGGAAGTGTTATGTCGAGAAAATGAAAGCTCATCCTCTATCCATTCATTTGTGGACTACTAGGTATTATGGTCTCTTACATGTTAAATGGATTTGAAGTGGATTGGCCTTCTTTTATCGGGATCTTTATAGGAGTCACGATCGGCCAAATAGGTTTTATGTTTTGGCGTAAAGAGCACTACAGTCATTCAGACAGAAAGTAGCTTTACTATTGACGCTTGCGGTCCTTTTTTATCAAGCATGGTTATGACGTTACTGGGAGATTTTCCGAAGAACCAGCAGTTAACAGCTGAAACCATTAAAAAACCCTGAAACCTATAGGAAGGTTTCAGGGTTTTCAACTTCATACACTCGTAATCTGGTAAACTATTGATTCATTACATTAGAAAGGATCAGAGAAAACTCAGCACGTGTAATCTCATTTGAAGGATGGAACGTTCCATCAGGATATCCGGAAATGAATCCAGCTGCCTTCAAATCATGAACACTTTCATAATAGTAAGCATCTTCACTCACATCACTGAATCTTTCAGAAGAAGATCCTTCAATCTTAAACGCACGATCAATAATCATCGCTACATCGCCACGGTTAATGGCCTGCTTCGGACGGAATGTTCCATCCGTATAACCGGAGATGAAACCAGAAGAAGTACCGGCAGAAATATAACCGGAACCGAATGAACTTGGACTTACATCAGGGAAATCCGTTGCTCTTTCTTCTCCATTAAGTTCCAAAGCACGACCTACCATGGCTACTGCTTCTTCTCGCGTAATGGATCGTTTCGCTTTAAACATGCCATCGTCATAACCACTGATTAAGTTTCCTAGTGAAAGATTTTCAACAGCACTACTGTACCAGTGGCTTCTGTCAAAATCTTTAAACGGTGTGGTTGGCGCTTGCACAACCCCGTGTCCGTACGTATTGTCTTTCCCTGCCGCTCCTTTATCAAGAGAGTTAGAAGCAAGAAGAGACTCTATCTCTGAATTTGACAAATCAGGAAATAGTTGATGATAGAGTGCAAGCACTCCGGTAACATGCGGCGCAGCCATTGAAGATCCACTCATGGTTGCATAGCCGGTTGGATAATCATCATTTGTAATATAAGTACTTTCAATTCTTGCGCCAGGAGCTGTGAAATCGAGGGAAGATCCAGTATACGTATAATCCGAACCATCCAGTTTCTTGGTAACAGCACCTACACTAACTACTTCTGGAAAGCGTGCCGGATAAAGAATGTCGTTAATATTTTCAGATACGCATACATCTTTGTTTCCTGCAGCTGCTACGACTTGCACGCCAGCATTTCTAGCTTTTTTAATTGCATTTTTTGTTAGTTCAGAAGGTTTACAGGATGTGAGACTTAGATTAATTATATCTACATCTTGATCAATGGCCCAATCAATACCGGCCACCACTTCTGAATTCATTCCGTTTCCTTTTTCATCGAGCACTTTCACTGCGTAAATCTCTGCATCAGGAGCGATACCTATGGTGCCAATTTCGTTATCCTGGGCGGCTATGATTCCTGTCACGTGTGTTCCGTGACCATTATCATCTTCATAACCCTCGGTGCCTTCGACAAAGCTGATTCCTTTGGCTACATTTAGATCGGGGTGGTTACTCGCAACCCCGGTATCGAGGACAGCAATTTTAACACCCTCGCCCGACAGCCCCATAGATCTTGATTTGTTCATTTTTACTGTCTCAGTTCCCCAGGAAGTTTCCTGGAAACTTACTTGAACTTGGCCGTCTTCTTCAATTGATTTGACTGCAGTTTCACCCTTCAACTCAGAAATCTTATTGCCTGGTATCGTTACCGCTACAGAATCAAGAGATTCATAACGATAATGAATGGTGTGCGGGATATTCTTCAGTATATTTAAATTAATTTCTTCCTTATACTGAATCACCACGCGCTCCATTTCTTCCCCTTCTGCGTCTTGATCAGAAGCTGCCAGAGAAACAGAAGGCGTACCCAAAGCCCCTGAAACCAGTAACACCATGACAACCATTAACTTTTTCAATAGATCTTCCTCCTCCAAAGTGCTCACCGCTGACAAATAATTGAAAGAGCGAACCAAAATTTGGCCGCTCTTACATTATTATTCTCTCCAATTGTAATATTCTACAATCCCCATTGCAATAGCTTTGGCTGCTTTGTGACGATAATTTTGCGTTTTCAGCTTTGCAGCGTCTTCATCATTCGTTACAAAGCCGATTTCCGTCAATGCAGATGGAAGACTTGTATATTTAATAACTTGGAAGTTAGCATTTTTTACGCCGCGATTACTCATATCCATATCACGATAAAGTCTTTCATTAATATAGGTGGCAAGTTTTAAACTCTTATACTCGCGATCGTTTAACCCATAAGCATGATAGTAAGTCTCTACTCCGTTAGCACTTTCAAGGAAGGAGTTCGCGTGAATACTGACAAAGGTATCGGCTCCTAATCTTTCTGCCTTGTCAACGCGTCCGCCGAGTGTCAGGTAATAGTCGCTGTCCCGAGTCATTTTTACGTCAAAGCCCGTATCCTTCAAGTAATCTCTTACTTTAAGGGCTACATCCAGCACTAAGTCTTTTTCAAGCATTCCGTTTCCAGAAGCGCCTGGGTCGTGACCGCCGTGACCGGCATCAATTGCCACGGTGCGCTTCACACTTGGTTTGTCCGTTAAATAAGCTTCGTGCACGTAACCTTCGACACTGCCTGAGGAAACCAGTCTCCAGCTTCCTTCTTCTTTATGAACATCAACCGCTTCTCCGGTAGTAAACTGACCAACCACGTCGTAGCTGGTTCCTGGCCCTTTACGTACATTTAAGGAATCGGCGGTTACAATTTTTTCAGCAATAACAGGCTTTGGAATGTCAGCTAAGTAAGCACTATGTACATATCCTTCTACGCCATTTCCGGAAACCAGTCTCCAGTCTCCATCCACTTCATGAACGTCAACTTCCTGATTATCGGAGTACTTTCCAACAACATCGTAGCTGATTCCTGGTCCTTTTCTTACATTTAAGTTATCAGTTGTTACGATTTTTTCAGCAATGACTGGTTTTGGAAT
>NZ_JBAPTY010000078.1:0-6658 GCF_049282395.1 Halobacillus sp.
GAGAAGGAACTAGGTGAGATCCCGCAGGGAGTGAAACGAGCGAGGAAGCTCACCGTTCCCCCATAGGAAAGTGAGCTATTTCCCCACCAGCCCTTCTCCAAATATCGTAACGGACCCAAATTATCTCGAAACTGAGTCTTACAGTAATCGACCCTATTGCGTAATAAGCTTTTTGCGAAAAACCAATAATAAACTCTAACAAAAGAGCTTCCCTACTAGTGGGGAAGCTCTTTTTAGGTAAATTAAGATTTCTCATATTTAATAGTCATCACAATTCCTTGATCGTAGTTTCCGAAGTTCGGGCCGAATAAATTCATGCCGCCTTTGTTTACGGCTTCCTCCTTGATGCCCAATTTAAAAGCCACATAGGGGTAATCATGGAGCTGGAGATCGTCAATGGAAAGTTCAGAGACTTTTTCGTTATCAATATAACAGCCGTCCTCTTTTATTTTCCATTGTTTCAGCTGCCCATATTGAGTTAAGCTGGTCCGCCACCATTCGGGTGTGTGAATGCCACGCTCGCCCCCAAAATCTCCTGGCGATGTGAAAGTCCCGGCTTCCTTATGATTGACCCAGGCGGTGATATCCGAAGGCCAGTCCAATTTATAGTTCGGTGCTTCCGAGCATACTTCTGCACTAAAGGTAATTTCTTTTGTTGTCCACTCGTAAGGAATACGGTTAGGGAATCGATACTCGACGTACCCATCTCTGAAATAAAGCAGCTGTGCAAGCTTCCGGTCCGTTTCGTAAAAAGAGCGCGGATCATCCTGGTGTCCAATGTACTCATCCGTCCCCACCAGACCGCAGTTAGGAACAGCGTAACAATCCAGGTAATCTCCAATATTCATCTCCAAAGTGAGTTCCTGTTCATTCGATTGCTCTTCTTTATTAAATAGGTCCATAATAATCCGGTCATAGTTGATGGCACTTACTTTTTGGGTCCCTCTTCCCGGAACCAGTTCCGTCACAATTAATTCGACTTCTTCCAGTTTATTAATATGAGAGGCGGTCGTAGAAAAAGGGAGTTCAAGCTTTTCTGCTAATTCATTTACGTTATGCGGCTTTTCACTTAATAGATTTAAGATATTAATTCTAGTAGGATTCGATAAAACCTTGCTGATCGGCAGCATATTTTCAAAGGTAAGGGACAGTTTTTTCAATTCTTCGGCCTCCGTGTCTAAAAGGATCTTTTCCATAGTATAACAAAATAATAAAAGGAGAAGGATACGAATCGTAATCCTTCTCCTTCCCTTTTAGCTTTGAGGGGAAGCCTCAGCTTCCTGTTTTCTAAGATTAATTTTTTCCACCGTTTCTTTATACTCTGTTTCCGTATAAGAGTAGAAATACATGATGATAAAACGGACGATCGAGCCTAGAGCAGGAAGTAAAGCAATGACGAAAAACAGCATGTCGAGCGTAAATTCACTCTGCGCTTGATTGGACTGGTAGTTGATGGCTGTCAGAATTAATCCGGTAGCTCCTCCGGAAACGGCTACAGACAATTTGCCGGTAAAGGTTTGCCCGGAGAAAATGACCGCTTCATTTCGTTTTCCAGTTTTAAGCTCAGTATATTCAATCGTTTCCGCGAGCATTCCTGAGATGAGAGGACCAGTGGTGGTATAAAGCAGCATCGTAATCCCGATAAAGATAAAGGATACAACGACACTGGAATAACCAAGGCTGAACCAGACGATTCGAATCAGAACATCCGCCGCAACGATCACCATAAGCATATGCTTCTTCTTATATTTATGGGCAAGCTTTGGAATAATAAAGAATCCGATACAGCTGGCAAAGCTGATGATCCCGAAAATCGTCATTAAGGAAGCGTTTCCAAGATTGTACGTAAAAAAGTAAATGTTCAAAGCCTGGGTAATATTCATAAACACATTACAGAAGAAGACGACCAGCACCGCAAACATCGGTTTATTGGCTCTAATGGCCCGAATCCCGTCTGAAAACTTCACCTTAGTCTTGGGTGGTTTCACTCGTTCTTTCGTGTTTCGGAAGCCGTTTAACATAATCGGCAGAGCAATGGCCATCAATACGATGGTAGCAAGCAGGTAGCCCTGTCCCATATTACCGCCACCGAGCCATTCAGTCAGTGGAATAAAAATCGTAGGGGACAAAGCAATCCCTGTGAACACTCCCATGTTGGCAAACGTGATCAGTTTGGTACGCTGCTGGGTGTCCTGACTCATAACGGAGGACAGGGACCAGAACGGAACGTCAGAAGCGGTATAAACCATGCCCCAGATAATGTAAGTAGCACCGGCATAAATGACTTTGGTGGTCATGCTTAAGCCATCCAGCGGAATAAAACAGGCAATGGTAGATAGAACAATTAAAAACGGCATGTATTTAAGATAGGGACGGAACTTCCCGTGCTTAGAATGAAGGGTGTCCATAATGGAAGCCATTAAAGGATCATTGATCGCATCCCACGTTCGTGCGATCAGGAAGATCAGACTGGCAGCTGCCGCTGATATTCCTAAAATATCGGTGTAAAAAAAGAGTACATAAGAACCTAATAGACCAAAGCTGATACACTGGGCAAATCCGTAACCGAAATAGGAAGCAATCTCTTTTTTTCGGATATCTTCCTTATACGTTCCCTCTGTCTGCGAATGCTGTTTAGCTGTTTGCATCCTTCTCTCCTCCTTCATATTATTCAAAAATAAACCCATCGGACTGAACGGAAGATAAAATGGAGCGGATTTCCCGCTGATCAAATTTATCGTTATGCTCGTGGTTCAGTAAACCATTGACTTCCTGCTCAACATCTGTCAGCTGTGTATAGCAGAATCCCTGAAACGAATCGGTTTCCATAACCGCTTTCATCAGTTTCTCAAATCGTGCTAACGCTTCTTTTTCCGTTTGAGGTCGTGCACCATATCCCCATGTGTTTGCGTCTTCCTGAGGACTAAAGGCAATGCCTCCAAACTCGCTCATGATGATAGGCTGGCCTGTGTATCGATAACCGCTGGCAAAGTTCTGCTTTTTACTGGTCTTAGAAGGGCTTTCATCTACATAGGAAGCTTTATCTTTATAAGTTGCCGCTATATCTTCCGCAGAAGAGTTATAGTCGTGAATCGTAAGGATATCCGTAGCGGTATGTTCCCAGCCGTCATTGCCAACGATCAGACGGGTTGGATCCTGAGCTTTAGTCTGATAATAGAGAGCGTTTACAAAATTCTGCTGATCTCTGCGATGATAAATTTCGTTTACGCCCCACGATTCGTTCATGAGTGTATAGACAATGACAGAGGGATGGTTATAGTGTTTCGTTACCATTTCCCGTGTTTCGCTCTGCATGGCCTGCATGGATGAATCGGAAAATTTAAAAAAGCTTGGCATTTCAGCCCACATGACAAGCCCCAGCTGATCGCAAAGCGTCATATATCTGCGGTCGGCAATCGTCTGATGACGCCTGACCCCGTTGAATCCCATCGCTTTGACTTTCGTTAAATCCGAATGCATCTCTTTGTAGCTGGCCGTCATTAATGAATCTTCATAATAGCCCTGATCCAGAATTAACTTTTGATAAAAGAATTCTTGATTCAGCAGAATTTTGTCATCTTTCACTTCAATGCTTCGCATGCCGAAGTAGCTTTCCGTCTGGTCCGTAATTTCGCCATCGACTTTTAAAGAGAAGTAAATATCATAGAGTTGTGGTTGTTCCGGCGTCCAATAGTAAACTCGAAAATCAGCCTGGTCAGACTCAGCATCTAGTTGTAAATCCACTTTTGTTTGATTGGGTTTAATCCAGGCTCCTGCTGAATGGATCCATTCATCTTTGAAATAAACGTGTGCTTCCAAATAAGCCTTCGACTGATGAAGCGGAAGTTCAGCTTCTACTCGCAAATTGGAGTGGGCTAAATCAGGTGTCATCTTCACACCTTTCATATGCAGGGAGGATACTTCTTCGAGCCATACCGGCTGCCAAATACCCGTTGTCCGTGTGTACCAACATAGAAAGTTATCTGATTTCCAGGACTGCTTCCCTATGGGCTGTTCCACTCCATTATGGTCTTCCGCCCGGACGGTGATCACATTGTTTCCTTCCTGTACAATCGAGCCAATTGAAAAGCTGAAGGGCGTATGACCACCTGCATGATCTCCGACAAACTGGCCGTTCACCCATACTTTTGTATAGTAATCGACAGCTTCAAAATGCAGGAGAAGCTCAAGGCCATCTCTTTTTTCCCAGTGAAAATGGCGTTTATACCAGACTACATCGTGCGGTTCCTGTGAATCGATACCAGAATTTTTACTTTGATACGCGTAAGGAACGTTAATCTGCTGTGGAAGGCTCTCCGCCGATTGCGCCCAGCCTTCCTGTTCGCCTTTGTTTTCATCATCCCATGCGAATTGCCAGTTTCCGTTCAAGTCGTACCAATGATTTCTTTTGAATTGAGGTCGAGGGTACTCGACGCTGTTGCTCGACTTTTTCTCAAGGCGAGAAATAGAACTCACCACCATTACAACCTCTCCCGTTCTGTATTTAAGTAAGGGCTTTCATAAGTTGACTTTATTATTACATATAAAGTTGTTTTATTACAAGTATTTTAGTAATAAAAATGATTAGATAATATTTGGATGGCTTGATGATGGGATCTCTTTGACTTTAGATACAGTTGGATAAGTAGAGAGAGGGGACTGAGCTTGACCAGGTCATAAGGTAAAAAATAAGGAAGTCTGCACAAAGATTTTAATAAGACTAATCACAAAAAAAGAAGAGCTGAAAAAATTCAGCTCTTCTTTATATAAATCTTAATGAGATCTAAAGGTCTAAATCTATTTTAGAAAGAAATAACAATAGAGTATCAGGTATGGAGATTAGAGGCTATTTCCAGCATTTACGATTTGGGCTAGAAATTCTAATACAAAGGTACGGACAATTAAATAAGACATAATCATGGAGACAGCAGATGTTCCTATGCTCCAGTAGAATGAGCGGGTGGATGCTGTCCGGTGCAGCCCATGATGATAGATAAAAAGGGCAGGAAGGATAGAGATGGTAAAGAATAAAGATAATCCAGCCGTGAATAAAGTGAGTGTGGTATAGCCTGCCAGCCCGAATATGATGGCGAGCAAGTTAAGACAGGAAAATGGAAGTACTACACTTCCGTACTGGGCTATGAGCCGTTTAAAGGACATGCCTTTACCCATCAACAGGTTCCCAGTGTACATACAGACTACTGCTGAGCCGACGAATAAGAGCACGAAAAAGAAAATGGATGAGGTAAAATTAATAAAAGGGAGAGCCTGTTGGCTGCCTTGTTCAGAAAATAGGGTCGAGAGCCCGCCAAGCATTGCGGTGTAAATTTTGTTAGCAAGAAAATAGAAACTTAACGCAAAGGTAGCCATGTAAATTCCAATCGATAGCATTCCATAGTAAAAGTGATCATGATCTGATGCTAAAGCCTGAGAGGGGTTTTTAATAATCCGTTGAAAATAATCCGTGTAGCCACTGAGCCGTTTCGGCTCGTTTGCGTTTCTGGAAACGCGGGTTAATATGGCGCTTTCTGCGGGAGCATATGGTTCAGCGACAGGAATAACCTCATAAATCGCATCATCATACGTTTCCGACTCTCGAAAAGAGCTTCCACAGACCGAGCAGAAGTTCCCGGCTGCTCGTTCGCAATGACAGGAGGGACATAACATAGTATCGCATCCTTTCTTAAGATGAGGACGTGCCTTTTTTATATATGTATCGTTCATTTCCAAAAACATGACACGTAATCCAAGAACCAGACGATTAGTAAAGGGAGGAGGGGATCACGTGATAGAGGTTCAGAAGCTTAAGGAACGCAGTATTCGCAACATGGGAGACGTACAGGCGGAAGTGCGAAAGCGTGCTCTGGAATTCATTGAACTAGCTTATAAAAAGAGAATTCCGGTTCAAATCTCTTCAGGGTTTCGGTCAATGGAGGAACAGGCCAGGCTTTACGGGCAGGGACGTCCGAATTACGTGTGGCAGGGGGAGAAATACGGAAAATCGGGAAAAATGGTAACGAAAGCTCAGCCAGGGCAGAGCAATCACAATAAAGGCTGGGCGATTGATTATTTCATTGTTTCGGAAGATGGTACGAAAGCACTGTGGAAGGTGGACGAAAAGTGGAGGCAGGCAGCGTCTATTGCTAAAAGCCTGGGATTTTCCTGGGGCGGAGATTGGAAGTCCTTCCCCGACTATCCGCATTTGGAACTCGTGCCGGGGACTGCTTCAAATACGGGGAGCGTATTGAGAAGAGGGATGAGCGGTTCTTCCGTGAAAGAGGTGCAAATCGTACTTATGGCACGAGGATATCAATTGGGAAATACAGGAGCTGATGGACATTTTGGACCACGTACAGAATCAGCAGTACGGGAGTTTCAGAGAGACTGGCTGCTTCGTGTTGATGGCGTAGTAGGTAGGGAGACAACGCGTGCTTTAGAGACAAGCGGCTATCCAGGTTTTCCGTTGAAAAGAGGAAGATCTGGGAAGTATGTCAGACAAATTCAAAGAGCGCTCGGTATAGATGTGGATGGAAGTTACGGAAGACAGACTGAATCTTCCGTCCGCAAATTTCAAACGAAGCACAAACTTCAAATGGACGGCATAACAGGCCCCGCAACCTGGCGAAAACTATTTCCATAACCAACCATAACCTTCCAC
>NZ_JBAPTY010000079.1:0-20940 GCF_049282395.1 Halobacillus sp.
CCGCAATGGGACCAAACCATACCCCTCCCGTGATGCACACAAGCATCACCGGTAAAAACAGAAAAGGCCTTAATAAATGAATACCTATGAATAAGAGCGGTGCCCAGGCTTCTTGATGTTCGATCCATGTAAGGATTGCAGAAGATGTGTCGCCCATTCAATCCCCCTCCCTAGCTACATCTTATGAGAACATCAGGAAAGGTAGAACTGAACAAATACGTATCCAATCAAGCCTGCTTGAAGTACAGCAAGTACAGGCAGTCCTAGGGCAAAAAGACGATGTTTGGTTTTATGGTGGAAAACATGCATACCTGCCCACCCTCCTAACGCGCCTCCCAGAATAGCTGCAAGCCATATGGTTTTTTCAGAAACTCTCCACTGATTTTTTACTGCCTTTCTTTTGTCCCTTCCCATAAGATAGAAGCAGATCAGGGACATGACGATTACGCTTATAACTATAAATCCAAATGCTATTTTCATTGTTTTCCCTGCCTCATATAAAAAAGCCATTTCCAGGCGTTCGGAAATGGCTTTTTTATAACAAAATTGTTTGTTCGACTCCAGCGTATTTACGCTTAAAAGTCTTTATTTAAGTGCAGACTTAGCCTGCTCCGCAAGATTCGCGAATCCTTGCTCATCACTAATAGCAAGATCAGCAAGCATCTTACGGTTTACTTCAACACCAGCAAGCTTTAACCCGTGCATAAGACGGCTGTAAGAAATGTCATTTGTACGTGCTGCCGCGTTAATACGTGCGATCCAAAGTCTGCGGAAATCACGTTTTTTCTGACGACGGTCACGGTACGCATACTGACCTGATTTCATTACTTGTTGTTTTGCTTGTTTGAATAAAGCATGTTTTGAACCATAATACCCTTTTGCTAGTTTAAGGACACGATTACGACGCTGACGTGTCACTGTTCCACCTTTTACTCGTGGCATGGGAATCCCTCCTATTTATTCGTTCTGTTATTAGTCTTTTGGAAGCATGTGCTTGATACGACGGTAGTCTCCAGCAGAAACTAGTGTATCTTTACGAAGTTTACGCTTCTGTTTTGTAGATTTATTTGCGAACAAGTGGCTAGTGAATGCGTGAGAACGTTTCACTTTACCTGTACCTGTTTTTTTGAAACGTTTTTGAGAACCTTTATGGGTTTTCATTTTTGGCATGTGAATTTCCTCCTTTTACTTTTTACAGTTTCTTACTTCTCGTTTAGAGGAGAAAGCATTAGAAACATACTTCGACCTTCCATTTTAGGCTTGGTCTCAACTTGGGCAATATCTTTGCACTCTTCAGCTACGCGCTCTAGTACATTCTGACCAAGTTCTTTGTGTGTGATCGCACGACCGCGGAAACGGACAGATGCTTTCACTTTATCGCCTTTACTCAAGAATTTACGAGCATTACGAAGCTTCGTATTGAAGTCATGCTCTTCGATATTCGGACTTAGGCGAATTTCTTTAACCTTAATAATGGTTTGCTTTTTGCGAGCTTCTTTTTCTTTCTTCTGCTGCTCAAAGCGGTACTTTCCGTAGTCCATCACTCGGCAAACCGGAGGCTTAGCGTTAGGAGCCACCATAACTAGATCAAGATTTGCGTTAGCCGCAATATCTAATGCTTCATTACGGGATTTAACTCCAAGCTGCTCACCATTTACATCGATTAGACGAACTTCACGGGCACGAATTTTCTCATTAACATTCATGTTATCCTTGCTAATATTGAGCCACCTCCAACATATTTAGAAAACTTCTATTAGATCTGTCATCGACAAGAATTTTCAGCATAAAAAAAGTGTCGGTACACATACTGCACCCACACGTCTCCTAAGAAAACAAAGGAAATAATAACCTGCCAACTGCTTGAAGCGTCAATCAGGTGAGAAGCGGGTGCTTCTACTTGTCTCTAGATCCGTTCATTAAGTTACCTAAACTATAATAGCATGCCTATTGAGTAATGTCAATAAGTCTCTTGTTCCTTTACTTACACCTTTAATAGCTTAAAGGATACTGGATTAAAAATCAAGGTCTGAATTGTAAACTTATGAGTGATAAACACGGGGACGCACCCCCGTGTTTATCACTTATTTCCTTAACAGCTTCTGGTCAATCTCATTTCTAATTTCTTCTTTAAATTTGTTCACTGATTTTGTAGCTGAATCCTGTTCTCCATATCTGCGTACATTAACAGCTTTATCTTCAATTTCCCGATCTCCGACAACCAATTGGAACGGTACTTTCTGAATTTGTGCTTCCCTTATTTTATAGCCGATTTTTTCATTTCGTTCATCTACTTCAACACGAATACCGGCCTGTCTTAATTCATCTTCTAACTCTTTAGCATAGTCAAGATGGGCATCAGCTGAAACAGGAATAATTTTCGCCTGTACGGGCGCCAGCCATGTAGGGAAGACCCCTTTATATTCTTCTATTAGAAAAGCGACAAAACGCTCCATAGTTGATACGACGCCGCGGTGAATAACGACAGGGCGGTGGTCATTTCCATCTTCTCCAACGTACGTTAGATCGAAGCGTTCAGGTAAATGGAAGTCGAGTTGGATCGTCGATAACGTTTCATCTTTCCCAAGTGCTGTTTTCACTTGAACATCGAGCTTAGGACCGTAAAAAGCGGCCTCGCCTTCAGCTTCCACGTATTCAAGCTGCATATCCTCCATTGTTTCTTTCAGCATGTCCTGGGCTTTATGCCACATTTCATCATTATCCACATACTTTTCTTTGTCCTCAGGATCGCGATAAGAAAGTCGGAAATAATAATCATTAATTCCAAAGTCATGGTAAACCTCTTGTACGAGTCGAACAACGCGCTTAAACTCATCTTTCAATTGATCAGGTCGGGCAAATATATGAGCATCATTCAAAGTCATGGCCCTAACGCGCTGTAAACCAGCTAGAGCTCCTGACATTTCATGGCGGTGCATAGTTCCGAGCTCTGCAATCCTTACCGGCAAGTTACGATAACTGTATAATTGGTTTTTATAAACCATCATATGGTGCGGGCAGTTCATGGGACGAAGGACAAGGTCCTCATTATCCATTTCCATCACCGGGAACATATCATCCTGATAGTGATCCCAATGACCACTTGTCTTATATAAATCAACACTTCCAAGAACAGGTGTGTATACATGATCGTAACCTAGACGTTCTTCTGTATCCACAATGTATCTTTCAATGGTACGTCTGATTGTCGCTCCTTTTGGCAGCCACATAGGAAGTCCCTGTCCCACTTTTTGATTAACGGTAAATATTTCAAGTTCTTTCCCCAGCTTACGGTGATCGCGCTCTTTAGCTTCTTCTAATAGATGCAAGTATTCTTCCAGCTGGTCTTTCTTCTCAAAAGCTGTACCATAGATACGCTGAAGCATTTTATTATCACTATCTCCGCGCCAGTATGCTCCTGAAATACTCAGCAATTTGAAAATTTTAATTTTACTAGTTTGAGGAACATGAACTCCCCGGCAAAGATCGAAAAACTCTCCTTGCTTATAAATAGTAACCTGTTCTCCCTCTGGAATATCATCTATTAATTCTAGTTTCAGATCATCACCAATTTGGCGGAACTTCTCTTTAGCTTCCTCGCGGGAAAGCTCAATTCGCTCTACTTCGAGGTTTTCATCTACAATCTTCTGCATTTCTTTTTCGATTTTCGGCAGGTCTTCTGGAGTGATGGATTCCTCCATGTCGATATCATAATAAAACCCATTTTCGATCACGGGACCTACACCAAGTTTGACATTACCGTAAAGGCGCTTCACAGCTTGAGCCATCAGGTGAGCTGAAGAGTGTCTCAACACTTCTAAACCTTCCGGGTTTTTATACGTAAGTATTTCAATCGTCCCATCTTCTTCAATTGGACGTCTTAAATCAAAAGGTTCCCCATCCAATTTCACTGCCAGCGCTTGTTTCTTTAACCCTGGTGAGATGGAATGGGCAATTTCTTCACCCGTGGTGCCGCGCTCATATTCTTTCACGTTTCCATCTGGAAATTTAATATTAATTGCATTGGCCATCATAAACACTCCCTTTTACTGTACTAAAAAAACGCCCGTCCCGTAGCTTCCTCAGCTAAGGGACGAGCGTTATCACTCGTGGTTCCACCCAAAATTCCCGCATTCCATGCGGCTTCATTCATCCTTAACGAGGATTAGGCGCTGCCCACTACTAAAAAGGTTCGTAAGCAAAGCTCAAAGGTGGTAAATAACGAAGTCGTCAGGCAGGAGCTTTCAGCCGGTGGCTCCCTTCTCTAATCAAGCGTCATTTCGTATTGTTGTCCTTATCATAGCTGGTTATTTAAATATGTAGGTATTATATCCATTATTCCAATGGAAATCAAGAGATTTCAAAAGGAAATTCTGATAGAGGTTTCCAGCTGGCCTTCTCTTCAAAGATACTCATTAATAATTCCAGCTCTGAATCATTTGTTTTATCTGAATAAATAATAAGCTCATCAGGAGCGTGTACAAGGGCCGGCGTGATATTCCACCGAAGCGGCAGATCTTTAATGGAATCATCAGGATACTGCCTTCTATAAAGCAAAGTCTCGGATTCACTCAATGGATTGCCCTCATCATGATAATAGTGAAGTGAACCATTTTCCAGCAGATGTAACAGTTGGATACCCGTATCCTTGTGGTGTACACGGCACCTCCAAGAATCCAAAAGCAGCTGAAAGGATTCTTCTTGTTTATATTCATCAATCAATAGTCCCGTGTATTCGATTACCGTGCTATGAAGATCCTCTAAACAATAAACACTCAATCCATCAAAATCCACATTCCTATCTCCACTTAGATACTTCTGAATAGCAGCTCTTAAATTCAAGTTAACATCGGGCAGGTTCAGGCTCTTTGGAGGTTTATCCTCGAATTCATGCGCAATCTCCAAGATCCGCTGCACTTCCTCCTGATCGACATAATAATAGCGATGTTTTAAAACACCTTCTATCCAACCCAGCCATTTCCTTTCTCTTATTACCATTAAAAGTCCCTCAACCGCTTCTTGATAAGACATCCAATCGAGTGAGGAACCTGTTTCTCCCAATACCGCAAAATGGTTATTATACTCTTTAAGATACCAATGCCTCTGTGTATGATCGAAGGCTCTTAAAAAACTAACGGCCTCAGCCCGTTTAGAAAAATGTACACAAAACAATAGTATTCCCCCTAATTCCCGGCTTCCTTCCAAACTATATCATGTGGCTTCACGGCTTTTAAAAGAATGAAGTGGACTAATCATAAAAGGCGTGACTCCAAGTATGAGTTTGTCCTTTTCCATCTTATATTTATGTGTCAGTGTCATAAATCATGATACAGATCCTTAAAAATTAGAGGGGGTTATTCTCTGCGGTTGCGACCGTCTACATTAACCGCCTGGCTAAGCTGCTTTATTCTTTCTGTAATTCTTTTCGCTTTCACCTGTTCTACATCACCGCGATTGCTCAGCATGAGTACCTTCTCCAGTTCTGCCAGACTATAATTAGAAGTAAAGAACACCGGCAGACGCTCCATCATGCGATAGTGTAATATAGAGCCTAGTACTTCATCTCTAAACCATGCAGACTGAGACTCTGCACCGATATCATCAAGCATGAGTACAGGCGTTTCTTTGAATGCTTCAATCTTCTCATTCATAGAATCATCTTTAATTGATGCTTTAATCTCTCGTACAAATTCAGGCATATAAATAATCATTGACGGAATATTCTTATCACTCAATTCATTGGCAATAGCTCCAAGAAAGTACGTCTTACCGACTCCAAAAGGTCCATGAAAGTATAGTCCCTTGCTCGGCAGCTCTTCGTTTAAATTTTCAATATAGCGGACTGTCTTTTCCACCGCACTGCCACGGTCCGGATCCTTTAGATCAAGTCTGGATAAACTTGCTTCTAAAATTTCCCTTGGCATGTGTAAACTTTTCACCAGGGTCTTCTGCTTTTGCTGTTCTTCTACTTTCCTCTGACGGCGGCATTTATCATAAGCTAATTTAACTTCGCTGCCTTCCACTTCAGCGCGGGGCACATAACCCGGAAGTATATTAATACACTCCTCCCGTGAAGGACACTTCTCACAGTCTTTAGATTGAGATTGATATTCGTATAATTTAATTAATTGTTTTTCTACTGCATCTTCTGTCAGAGAAGGATGATTTCTGATTAATTGTGACACTTCCTCAGACTGGACAACCTCTTCTTTCATACGATTCATTCGTTCCTGGAACTGTTTATGATCGCGCATCCATTTCTTTAATGATCTTTGAATCGGTTCCATGGCTCATCACACACCTCATTATCAGTTTCCTTTATTCGTCAGTCTTTTAATTCTCTCTGCGATCTCATCCGTATTTACAGCCGAATCCTGATGGGTCTGCTCATTATTCTTTTCCTTCTGGTTGAACCAGGCTGGAATAACTTCATCCTGTTTACTTTTCCGTTTATAATGATTTTGATTGCCCCACTGCTGATATTTCTGATGTTCAGCTTTCGCTAAATTCATGGCTTGTCTTACAGTAGTCACATTCTTTCTCGTCCAGTGCCCGGCAATTTTCTCCATATAGGCTTTGGATAACTTCATATCGGTCTTTAACATTACGTAATGAACAAGCACATTCATGACTCCAGGCGAAAGTCCTTGTTCTGTCATAACATCACGAATCAACTTTAAATCCTGGTCGGAGGCTTTATTACCGCCTGAGAGATCCTCAAGCAATTCACGCGGGGAAATCTGCTCCAGCATATCAATAAACTGATCCCCTTTACTCTTTGATTTGCTCGAGCCAGCTACGGCTTTTTCTCTTTGGTCAATATGACTGAAATTTCGACTTGAAGGCTTTTCTTTCATAAAATCGTGACAAGCAGCTTTTAACTCATCGGCTACTAAGCGATGATTTTCGTCAATTGCCCAGGTAACAGCTTTTTCGATATCCAATAAGCTTAAGTTGTAGAGAGAAGCCAGCTGGGTGATCAAACGCTTATTAGCTCCAGTTAGTATTTTGTCGCTGGGATACATTCGTTTCTTTAAGGCATCTTGAAGCCATTCAAAATCCACAAAGTCCTCTTTCAGAAAAGGACCTCCGCTCTTTCGAGAATAATTTTCTGTTTGCTTATCATTAGCTTCAGATCTGGCCGCTTCAATCGTTTGGGAATGAAAAACTTCTCCGAATGTTGCGGTCACTTCCTCAAGACCCTCAACCGCATACTCTTGCTTAACAAGGCGCCTCTTGAGCTGCTCATATTTCTCTGATCCCAGCTCATGACATAACAGCATAGCCAGCATATTATCAAGAAAAAAGCCCTCAGGTGCAAAAGGCGGGTGAAGTCTGTATAAGTATTCCGTCTGCTTCTCACTCGTTGAAAAACGATATGTTTGCAGCAGGCCGATAGCCTCAAGCTTTTTTCTGGCTTCGTAAATTTTATCCAAAGGAACTGATAAATACGACATCAAGGTGTGATGGGTTTGAATTTCTCCAGAAGAAGAAATGTCATACTCGGACACTAATACTTGATATAAAGAAACAGCTAATTGACCGATAATCGGCTGGTAAAGATGAGTTAGTGATCGATAAGCACTTACAGGAAGTTCTCCGCACTTAGATAATCGAAATCCATCCACTGGAAGAAGCTTTCCTACAGAATGATTCACAACAACACCTCCGATCTTTCATTAAAATAGAAAATGAGCCACGTCAGGCTCATTCTCCATCCTCGTGTTTAATTAAATCTTTCAGTTCATCTATAAATACATTGATATCTTTAAACTGTCTGTAAACTGAGGCAAATCGAACGTAAGCAACTTCATCTATATGGGCTAAACGTTCCATAACCATTTCACCTATATCTTTACTCATTACTTCAGAAACCCCGCGATTTCTTAATTCTTTCTCAATATCCAGGGTCACATTTTCTAATTCTTCAACGGCCACCGGGCGTTTTTCGCAAGCCCTGATTAATCCGCGCATTAACTTTTCACGGCTGAATTCTTCCCTTGTGCCTTCTTTCTTTACCACAATCAACGGAACCTCTTCAATACGTTCAAAGGTAGTAAAGCGGAAATCGCATTGTTCGCATTCTCTTCTTCTTCGAATCGACTGTCCTTCTTCAATTGGTCTAGAATCAAGGACTTTGGTACTCTTATAGTGGCAATTCGGACATTTCAAATTCGATCAACTCCACATAGTCTTCATTTCATTGGCATCCTTACGATGGATCCACTCTTGTAAATTGTCCATCCAATTCGTCATAGAGATTAACAATTAGATTACGGCTAAATCCCAAATCTACAGGTCCTCCTGAATCCGTTGTTACAGAAAAATCTACAGCTATCCGAAAAGGACGCACCATAATAATCGTCGCCACTACAAATGCACGCCTCTTCCCTTTATACTTTACTGTGATTTCCCCACGCTCTTTAGACACGGCAACAATTTCTGAAGGGGAGGGAAACAGGGACTCCACTCCACGAATAAGTTCTTCATGCTTAGCATTGTAGTAATGGGTAACAAGTTTCTCATCTTTATGCTGCTCACTGGTTTCAGAATGATTACTAAAATATCTGGATATAAATGCTTTCACTTACCTAACCCCTTCATTCCATTCGACATTGGCTTCCTACATTTTAACACGATTCAACAAAATAAGAAATGGAAACTCAAATGGAGGAAGCAGGTGTGTAAGATGCGAATTTGAAAGACACTAACCGATTCAAAAAAGCCACACAGAATATTCTGTGTGGCTTTTACCTGTACAATTATAAAGCTCGTGACTGTTCAATTTCTACAGGGCCCATTCCTCTTGGAACTTCCACTGTTTCATTGCGACCTGCCTCTAAAGCTTCCACAATAAAATGAGCTGCAACATTAGGGTCTATACGATCTCCGCATGTGTAAACATCAATACTTGCATACCCATGCTCGGGAAAGCTGTGAATCGTCAAATGAGATTCAGAAATAATGACTACTCCGCTAACACCGTGAGGAGCGAATTTATGAAAAGCAACTTCCCTTACTTCTGCCCCTGCTTTTAAAGCGGCGTCGACAAAAACTTGTTCTATATACGACATATCATTCAATTTTCCTTCATTACAATCCCATAGTTCAGCAATTACGTGTCTTCCCATTGTATCCATAATTAGGATCCCCCTTTTGTACATTAACTTCTTCCCCTTCTAAAAAACAGTCATGCACTACCACGGGGGAAAGTTAGTCCTGAGAGGTCCTAACCCTTTGAGTAGAGATGAAATGGATTGAAATTCAGAAGGTCAAAAAGAAGTATATACGTTATACCCCCATTTTGCAAGATTTATTTTTACATGGCTCTCTCTATATAATTTTTAATAATGAGAGTTCCTGTAAAATAATACCTTACACGATGGTCCTATTATAAGATACTTATGGGTTGATTGGCTACTAAGAAACACGAGCTTCTTTTTCTTGCTTCATTACATTTCCTACATATTTCGCCAGATCAACGACACGGCAGGAATATCCCCACTCATTATCGTACCAGGCTAATATTTTTACTTTGCGGTTCTCAATTACCTGAGTAGAAAGAGCATCAATAATTGCAGAAGAAGGTGAAGTTGTATAATCGATAGATACCAACGGTTCTTCGTTATACTCTATTATACCTTTCATCTCTCTTGAAGCTTTTTGGGAAAATGATTGATTCACTTCTTCAGGTGTTACATCTCTTTTTAAATCCACGACTAAATCAACTAATGAAACGTTTGGTGTAGGAACTCTTAAAGCCATACCGTTTAATTTCCCTTTCAAACTGGGAATGACTTCCCCAAGCGCTCTGGCAGCTCCTGTCGAAGTTGGTATAATGGATTGAGTACATCCACGAGCTCTTCGTAAATCTTTATGGGGGTTATCTAAGTTTTTTTGATCATTTGTAAAAGAATGGACCGTGGTCATCAGACCATTTTCTATTCCAAATTCATCTTCCAGAACTTTAACTACTGGAGCGAGACAGTTGGTCGTGCATGAAGCATTGGAAATCACATGGTGCTGTTTCGGGAGATAGGTTTCTTCGTTAACTCCCATAACGATCGTTGCATCCACTTGCTTACCAGGAGCTGTGATGATTACTTTTTTTGCACCTGCTTCAATATGCAAAGAGGCTTCATCTTTAGTTCTGAACTTACCTGTAGCCTCAATAACAATGTCTACTCCGAGACGCTCCCAGGGCAATTCCAGAGGATTTCGAGTGGAACACATCACTATTTTTTTCCCATTCACTTCCAAACCATCTGCTATCGCTCTAATTTCTCCATCGAAACGTCCGTGTACACTATCATATTTCAACATATGAGCTATAGTTTCAGGAGGATAACTGGCATTCACTGCTACCAGTTCAATTGAATCATCTGCTGCAGCTTTTCTAAAAACCATTCTACCAATTCTACCTAAGCCATTTATAGCGATCTTTGTTTTCCCCATGCTCCAGCCCCCTATATATATGATATACTTTAAAATCGATTTTTCAGAAATAGTATAACATATTGTAAGCGCTTTTTCAGTTAAACCAAGATTTTTTTTAAAGTAGGCTACACACAAAATATAAAAATAAGAAACACGCCAAAACTAAAAAAGTTCTGACGTGTTACTATACGATGTTCCACTTATGAAGTATGTCTTTTAATTGTTGAAAACTTTCCTCTACAGATCCATTATTATCGATTACAGCATCCGCCATTTTTGCTTTTTCTGCGATCGATAATTGTGCTTGGATTCTCTCTTCGGCTTCTTCACGCTCAGATCGATCCCTTTCCATAAGCCGCTTCAGCTGTATTTCTTCATCTACATAGACCACCATTGTCCGGTCTACATAACTGGTAAGCTTACTCTCAAATAGCAAGGGGATATCAAGCACTACGGCCGGATAGTCTTCAGCCTTGTATGCATCTCTTTCTTCCAGCATTTCCTGTCTTACTTGCGGATGAACAATGGAGTTTAATTGTTGCCTCTTCTCTTCATCCGAAAAAATAATTTTCCCGAGCCGCTTTCGGTCAATCGTACGGTCATCCTGAAGAATTTGAAAACCAAAAGTTTCCACAATTTTATTGTAGGCAGGCTCTCCTGGTTCCACAACTTTTCTAGAAAGGTGATCCGCATCCACAACTGGAATGTTAAACTTCGAAAACATTTGAGAAACCGTACTTTTACCGCTGGCAATACTTCCGGTCAATCCTATAACAACGGTCAAACTGAAACCTCCTTACGTTAATTTGATGATCCCTATTGTAATTAACAATACAGCAGGTACAATCGAGACACTTTCTGCTTTTGCGCTTAATTTGGCTCCGCTTAAAATCCCAGTGTAGAGCATAAAAAAAGTAATGATTGAGATCCATAAAGCCGTTACAAAAGGTTCAACCCCCATAAAAGCTCCGCTGATGCCAGCACCGAGCGTATCAAGTGAAAGGGCGGCTCCCAACAGCCAGACTTCTTTCCCCTTAATACCACCGGACTGATCAACATCAGCTGCTACAGGATCATTAAGTACACGGGCAGGCTGGGACCATGGCTCTTTTCTCTGATTATGATCAGGTTTACGAAAGTATTGATATAAAAAATACAATCCAATTCCAATTAACGCTAGTGCCCCGAGTTTCTCGGCATAATCAGGATGAACAATCGGCAATATGAGCGATCCCATATAAGAAGAGATCATGAATCCTGCACCTGATAAAAAGGCGATCGTGAAAATTCCTCTCAGTGAAAGGCTGATCTTTTTCATCCCCAGAACGCACCCTATTCCGAAACTGTCTAAACTAAGTGCAATAACAAATAAAAAAGTAAAAGTCGTAACCCCCATTTATTCCACCCCTGTTCGCTAAGGTGTAAATAGTATATGGGAGTCTAAAAATTTTGATACGATTGGCAAGTCGGACAAATATGAGTACCTCTTCCACTAACCTTTGTTTTTATGATTAGATCCCCGCACTCTTTGCAAATTGTATCCTGTTTGCCATAAACCTTCAAATTCTGCTGAAAGCTTCCAATTTTACCCTGACTATTTAGATAGGATCTTATTGTACTTCCGCCCAGACTAATAGCTTCTTCTATGATCTGCACACTTGACTTTCTAATTCGATCCGCTTCCTCTTTTGAAAGCTGGTTTGCCAATCGTTCCGGGTGGATACGCGCTCTGTATAAAGCTTCGTCCACATAAATGTTTCCAAGTCCAGCTACAATAGACTGATCTAAAAGAACCGCTTTAATATTTCGGGAAGTTTTTTGTAATTTATGAAAAAAATAATCAAGGGTAAAGGCTTTATCAAAAGGATCAGGTCCTAGTTGATTAAGAGGTTTCAGGTCCTTTTCTTCCCCTTTTGGAAACACGTGCATCGTGCCAAACTTACGTACATCGTCATATCTTAATTCTGTGCCGTCTGTAAAATGAAATACGATGTGGGTGTGCTTCGGCTTTTCAACTTCTGCATCATAAAGCCCGAATTTCCCCTCCATCCGAAGATGTGATACAAGCACCAAATCTTCCATGTGAAAGATCATAAATTTCCCTTTACGTTCAATATCCAGAAAGGATTGATTCTTAAGCAGGCGCTTGAACTCATCCGGATCTTTTGGATTCTTAATAATATTTCCCCAATACACTGAAACATCATCTATGGTTTTATTTAAAATTAAGGTTTTTAATGTTTGTCTAACTGTTTCGACTTCTGGAAGTTCAGGCATGGTGTCATTCTCCTCACTTACTTTGCATCATACCAGGTAGATCCATAAGAATAATCCACTTTCAATGGAACGTCTAGTTTTACAGTTTGTTCCATTACTGATGCAACGACTTCTTTCAACTGTTCCACTTCTTCTTTCGGTGCTTCTAAAATCAATTCATCATGGACTTGCAGCAGCATCTTAGCCTCCAGCTTTTCTTCAGCTAGACGTTGTTCAAGATCAATCATCGCTTTTTTGATCACGTCAGCAGCACTTCCCTGAATGGGAGTGTTCATAGCCGTACGCTCTGCTGCATTACGGCGGTTAAAATTACGGCTGGTCAGCTCAGGAAGATATCTTCTTCTATTCATAAAGGTGGTGACGTAACCGACCTGTCTTGCTTCCTGAACCGTCTCTTCCATATAGGTTTTAACCCCTGGATAACTCTCCAGGTACTTATCAATAAATGCTTGAGCTTCTTTACGCGGAATATCAAGACTTTGGGATAAGCCGTAATCACTGATTCCATAAACAATTCCAAAGTTTACAGCTTTAGCCTGTCTCCTCATTTCACTAGTAACGTCTTCCTTGGTCACACCAAACACTTCACTCGCTGTTTGTGTATGAATGTCCTGCCCTTCGCGGAAAGCCTCAATGAGTTTCTCATCTTGTGCAATATGCGCGAGTACACGAAGTTCAATTTGGGAATAGTCACTAGCAAAAATAACCCAATTTTCTTTTGAAGGAATAAAGGCCTGACGAATTTTGCGTCCTTCCTCTAACCGAATCGGGATATTTTGAAGATTTGGTTCAGTTGAACTTAGACGTCCGGTTTGAGTTAAGGCTTGATTAAAACGCGTATGAATCTTATGAGTATCCTCGTTAATCACCTTAAGCAGTCCCTCAATGTAAGTGGACTTCAGTTTACCCAATTGACGATACATTAATATCTTGGAAATAATTTCATGCTGATCTTCTAATTGTTCAAGTACATCAGCGGAGGTCGAATACCCGGTCTTCGTTTTCTTAATAACTGGCAAGTTCAGCTTTTCGAACAAGATGGGACCAAGTTGTTTCGGAGAGTTCAAATTAAAAGATTCTCCGGCAAGCTCAAAAATATCTTTCTCTATAGTTGTCAGTCTGCTTTCCAATTCAGCGCCCATTTCCTCTAGACGTTTTTGGTCTACAAAAACTCCTCTATGCTCCATTCTCCCCAGAATTAAAGCAAGAGGCATCTCTAAGTCCATATACAAATTGTACTGTTCTTTATTTTTCAGTTCATTTTCTACTGTGTCTTTAAGTTTATACACCATGTCAGCTTTCCTGCTAATATGTTCGTGGAAGTCGTCATCATTTTCAGGACGCTTCATTTTAGCACCTTTTCCATAAACCTCTTCATCATATTTAACTTTACTTTCCCCCATCCGATGACTGATGGCTGGAATGTCATGGTGGTTTTCCGCTGGATTAATTAAATAAGAAGCCAATAAGAGATCAAATTCAATGCCTTTAATATTTACATCATGACGCATAAGAGCTACCACTGTACGTTTAGCATCAAACACCCATTTTTCTTTTTCACCATCTTCGGCCCATTTCTTAAATCCTTTTGAATTTTTTGCATTATTCATTGAAATCACATACTTATTTGATTCATTAACAATTGCAATTCCTTCAACAGCAGCCTGATGGTAGTTATCGTAAAGCATCTCAACAACTAAGGCTTCCTTACCGGTAAACATGTCGTCTTCAAAATCTTCTACAACTTCCACATTAATATCTGGAAAAGGTTCAGCAGCTTCACCTTCGTCATCTATACCGCCTTCTTGAACTCTAGACAATAATGACTGAAAACCCAGGTCTTTGAATAGGTGGCTGACCTGAGTGGATTGATAACCTTGGTAACCTAAATCCTTTAATTCTATTTCTATAGGAGCCTGTCTCTCAATCGTTACAAGCTTGCGGCTCATGTACGCATCTTCTTTATGGTTTTCCAGCTTCTCTTTTAATTTTTTACCGCTGACCTGGTCCAGATTATCATAAAGATGGTCAATGGTATCGAATTGCTTGAGCAGTTTTACGGCTGTTTTCTCTCCTACGCCGGGAACACCTGGAATATTATCAGAACTATCTCCCATAAGGGCTTTCAAATCAATAATCTGGTCAGGACGTACTCCCATTTTTTCTTCCATGAACGAAGGGTCGTATGTATCCACATTTGTAATGCCTTTCTTCGTCAGGCTCACACTTACCCGATCCGTCACCAATTGAAGTAAGTCTTTATCTCCGGAAATTACTTTTACTTCATATCCATCCTGCCCCGCCTGATCAGCGATTGTACCAATAATATCATCAGCTTCATATTGGTTAAGCTGATAATACTTAGCACCGAAGGCATCCAGGAGTTCCTTTAGAACTGGAAACTGTTCTGATAATTCCGGAGGAGTCTTCTGCCGTCCGCCTTTATATTCACTATAAGTTTCGTGTCTGAAAGTTGTTTTTCCAGCATCGAACGCCACTAATAAATGGTCCGGCTGATCTTCCTCTAATATTTTCAATAACATCGTAGTAAAGCCATATACCGCGTTCGTATATACACCTTTATCATTATTTAATAAAGGCAGTGCAAAAAATGCACGATAGGCTATGCTGTTTCCATCAATTAATACAACCTTTTCAGCCATGAACTCACTCCTTCAATAATAAAAAACGCCTTTTTGTTCATTCTACCATGTTTAGTACTGAGAAGAAAAAAAGACCTCCGCTATTCTTACAATTTATAGAATGGTTCAATTGTTAATAGAAATTCTGTAACAAAAAAGAGGCAGAAGCGAGGGAAGCTTCTGCCTTAAAAGAGAAAACACCTTGGATGAAAGGGTTTCATAGTAATCTTATCAAAGAAATATGAATGTAAATTTAAATCATTATTAAGATTGTGTAAATTGCTTAGGAATTTCCACGTGAAAGGTTGTGCCTTCATCTACCACACTATCTACATGGACATTTCCGTGGTGAGCTTCGACAATGTGCTTCACAATAGCAAGCCCCAGGCCAGTCCCTCCTGAATTTCTGCTTCTTGCTTTGTCTACACGGTAAAACCGTTCAAAAATGCGGGAAACCTCTTCCTGCGGGATCCCTACACCATTATCTGCTACGGATACTAACACTCGATCGTCGAAATCCTTAAAGGTCAACGAAACATTTCCATCTACTTTGGTGTAGTTAATCGCATTGGTCAATAAATTCATAAAGACTTGTTTTAAACGACTTGAATCTCCTTCAATAATCGTGTTTCCTTCTACCTCAGTTGTTAAATGAACTTCTTTTTGGTCAGCATGCTGCTGAACTATAGGAAGAAGGTCGGATAACAGACGTTGAATAGTAACTTGCTCAATATTTAAGTTAAAATCTTCTCTTTCTAATTTAGAGAGTTCAAGAAGGTCTTGAATGAGTGATTGAAGCCTTCCGCTTTCTTTTAAAATAATATGAAGGAACTGCTCGAGCATAGCCTCATCTTTCATTGCTCCATCTAAAAGCGTTTCAGAAAAACCCCTTATAGAAGTAATAGGCGTTTTCAACTCATGGGAAACGTTGGCTACGAAATCTTTTCTCATTTGCTCTAGTTGTTTAAGTTCTGATATGTCGTGAAATACCAGTACAACACCTTTCCACTTACGATCTTCACTAAAAATAGGAGCTCCGGTCACTTCCAGGTGTTTACGATCTATTTTCACCGGCAAAACAAACGTTTCACTAACGGTTTCCTCAAACATGTAGATTTTCTTCACCGTTTCGTGAATTGCTGTGTACGGTATTGCATCATGGTATAAGTAACTAATATATTCGGCTGGCTCTCCTTTAAACGTTTCCAAAAAGGCGCGGTTTACGAGGAGAATATATCCTTTCTCATCAATCAGAACAAGCCCATTTCCCATATTGTTAATAACGGCTTCAAGCTGATTTTCCTGCATCCCTTGAGTACTGGTCATCTCCTGAAGGTTTCTAGCTAAAATATTAATGGAGCGGCTGAGCTGACCGGCTTCCCCAAAGTGCCCCTCGTAAGTCCGGGCCTTATAATTCCCCCTTGCAAGTTCGGTGGCCACATTGGCAGCTGAACGAATCGGGCGGATGTATTTAGAAAACACATTGAATCCAATAACAAATATAACTAAGAGACCTAAGAATAAAGTGACCCCTATTAACAGCCAAATATTCTTTGTGATATTCGTTAACGATTTAACAGGAGAGAGAAGGGTCAAGGTTCCCTCCCTACTGTTCACTTCTATACTGGTGGTATAGTAAAACAAATCTCCGATTAATTGCCCATCTTGTGAGCCGTTGCTGTCGACGCTATTTAAGACTCTCTGTTTTTCATTTTCGGATATGATGGGGATCGCTTCGACAGTATCCACTAATATTTCACCATTATCAGATTCGAACACCATACCTGTGTTCAGCTGTTCACTGAAATTAAAGAGTTCTTCCTGACTAATATCATTATCCTTCGCATATTTCTCAAGATAAGTAGAAAAGTACTGACTCTCCACAGCTACTCGGTCTTCAAAAATATTGATGAAATAGGTTCGTGTCAGCTGAGCTAAAAGGATACCAAGACCCACCATCACAATGACTACTAAAATTGTGTAGGTAATTAATGGTCTCGTATTAGATGACATCTATTTTGGTTCCTCCATTTTGTATCCAAGTCCACGAATGGTTTTAATATAAACCGGTTTTTTGGTCTCTGGTTCTATTTTTTCCCGTAAATGACTTACATGAACATCCACAATCCTTGTATCACCAGCAAAATCATAATTCCAGACAGCACGGAGAAGTTGATCTCTCGAAAGAACGCGTCCAAGGTTATTAGCTAAATAAAGAAGAAGTTCAAATTCTTTAGGAGTAAAAGTCAAAGGCTCTTCATTAATTGTGGCCTCATATTGTTCCGGATAAATAGAGAGACCCGCAACTTTTATATGAGTCTCATCGACTTCTGCAGGTTCACGAAGCATACGGCGTAAAATAGCTTTAATCCTGGCTACAACTTCCCTGGGACTAAACGGTTTAGTTAAATAATCATCAGCCCCTAATTCTAAGCCAAGAACTTTATCAAATTCATCATCTTTTGCAGTAAGCATTAAAATGGGTGTATCTACCTGCATTTGACGCAATTTCTTACAAACTTCCATCCCATCCATGCCTGGGAGCATAACGTCCAGTACTATTAAATCAAAAGAAGTAACAGATGCTTTCTCTAAAGCGTCTGTACCCGTATAAGCAACTTCTGTTTCAAAACCTGCCTGCTCTATATTATATTTAAGTAACGTTACGATGGATTCTTCATCGTCAACAATCAAGATCTTCTGATCCACTTCTCATCACCCCAACCTACAAGTTAATTTTATAATACAATGAACTTTACAATTTGGATATGGATGTTAATAATTTTTACTTAAACTTAATAAATCATTCATTTGCTTAATTTAGGTACTTTAACGCACCTTAAGCTTTTTTTATCAAAACAAGATGATACTTAAAAAGGTGCACCTCCCATATTCGTATTTTCCACCATGATAAGTGGCAGATGCTCTCATTTAAGGAGCCTATCTATACTAACTATCGACAATCAGATCTTTCTCTAAAAGATTCCAAAAAAGAAAGAGGCCTTAGAATGGCCTCAGTCTGGATTTTAATAAAAGTTTTCAAGAGAGTGAGCATTCATGGAATTGGGTTCATATGGCGGCTTCACCTCTAATGTACCCTGGACTACTTCATCCCCCTCCTCATCATAGCCAGTGACTTGAATCGTAACAAGTTGCTTATCCTTATTCACAGATGTAACCTCAGCTCTAAAGCGTACTTCAGCGTAGTGGTAAACGGGTTTCGGGTATGAGATTTCTTGAGAAACAATATGACTGCCCGGCCCAGGAAGGTGCATGGATATTATAGAAGAAACCATTCCAAACAACATAACCGTGGGCACAATCGGACGTTTGAATGGAGTTTGAGAGGCATAGTCGTGCTGAATATACAGAGGGTTTGCATCATCTGTAAGTCCTAAATACATGAGTAGATCACGATCTTCAACTGTTGCAGAAGTTGTGAAGAGATCGCCCGCCTGTAAGTCGTTCATCTTCTTTCCTAATTTTCTCTTTTTACTTAACATTAAACCACCTCTTTGAAAGCGTTTTCTGTTAGTTGTGTAAAAAAGGATTCGAGGATAACCCCGAATCCTTTTCACTCTTATTTTAATACATTTAACACATTTTTAACAGAGTCTGCTGATTGATCGAGCTGCTGCTTTTCATCTTCCGTTAACTCAAGCTCAATGACTTCTTCGATTCCATTTCCACCAAGGATGGTAGGAACTCCAAGATAAATGCCATCGTATCCATATTCACCTTCCAGGTATGCAATAGCTGGCAATATACGGCGTTGGTCTTTTAAAATCGCCTCTGCCATTTGCACAAGTGAAGCAGCTGGAGCGTAGTAGGCGCTGCCGTTTCCAAGCAGACCTACAATTTCTCCACCTCCTTTTCTTGTACGTTCCACTATTGCATCAAGACGTTCTTTAGAAATTAATCTTTCAAGCGGAATGCCGCCTGCAAAAGAATAGCGAGTTAATGGGACCATGTCATCTCCATGACCACCCAGGACAAAACCGGTGACATCTTTTATGGAAACATTCAGTTCCTCCGCTACAAAGGTGCGGAAGCGTGAAGTATCCAAGACTCCAGATTGGCCAATAACACGGTTCTTCGGCAGTCCTGCTTCCTGGAATACAGAGTACGTCATCGCATCAACTGGATTAGTTAATACAATAATGTAGCAGTCTGGAGAATACTTCACGATCTCTTTTGTTACACTTTTCATAATCTTTGAGTTCGTCGCAACAAGATCATCTCGGCTCATGCCAGGCTTTCGGGCAATTCCCGCTGTAATAATCACCAGATCAGAGCCTTTAGTATCTTCATAATTAGAAGTTCCTTTTACTTTAGCATCAAAACCTTGTACAGGACTCGCTTCTAACATATCTAAAGCTTTGCCCTTAGTAGGGTCTTCCATATCAGGGACATCGACCAGTACAACATCTCCCAATTCTTTCTGGGCTGCCATAAGTGCAGTAGTAGCACCAGTAAAGCCGGCACCGATCACGGATATTTTATTTCTGCGAATAGCCATATTACCCAGCTCCTTTTTAATCAGCGATTAGTCCATATTTTTAATTAGTTCGTCACCGAACTGAGAGCACTTAACTTCTTTAGCACCATCCATCATTCGTGCAAAGTCATACGTTACCACTTTGCTTCCGATGGTTTTATCCATGGATTTAGAAATTAAATCTGCCGCTTCTCTCCAGCCAAGGTGCTCAAGCATAAGCACGCCAGACAGGATTACAGAGGATGGATTTACTTTATCCATACCTGCATATTTCGGTGCTGTACCATGCGTAGCTTCAAAGATAGCGTGACCTGTTTCAAAGTTAATGTTTGCACCAGGTGCAATTCCAATTCCGCCAACCTGAGCTGCAAGCGCATCTGAAACATAGTCCCCATTCAGGTTCATGGTAGCGACTACATCAAACTCTTTTGGACGAGTTAAAATCTGCTGTAGGAAAATGTCTGCAATCGCATCTTTTACGATGATTTTACCTTCTGCTTCTGCAGCATCCTGTGCTTTATTAGCTGCTTCTTTTCCTTCTTTTTCAACGATTCGGTCATATTCCAGCCAAGTAAATACTTTATCTCCGTATTCCTCTTCAGCTACTTCGTAACCCCATGCTTTGAAGGAACCTTCGGTGAATTTCATAATATTTCCCTTGTGAACTAGTGTTACGTTTTTACGACCTTCATTTAAAGCGTAATCGATAGATGCACGAACTAGACGTTTCGTACCCTCTTCAGATACAGGCTTTATACCAATTCCAGAAGTTTCAGGGAAACGGATATTATGTACACCCATTTCATTTTGAAGGAAGTCTATAACTTTTTTAACTTCAGGTGTACCTTTTTGCCATTCGATTCCTGCATAAATGTCTTCAGTGTTTTCACGGAAGATGACCATGTCTGTGTCTTCTGGACGTTTAACAGGTGACGGAACACCTTCTACATAGCGTACCGGACGCAGGCAGGTAAATAAGTCAAGTTCCTGACGTAAAGCTACGTTAAGTGAACGGATTCCACCGCCAATCGGAGTCGTCAGAGGTCCTTTTATTGCAATTTTGTAATCGCGAATGGTATCCAATGT